>DAOWNP010000303.1 GCA_030642545.1 Desulfobacteraceae bacterium
TTCTGAAGAGCATACAGGCATAACAATACTTCTGCCTTTTTTAAAACACTCTCCTATTGAGCATTGTCCATATCTTTTAAAAAAAGAGTCCCAGGTTATAAAACAGATATTATCCATATCCGGCTGTTTTATAGTTAGAGGATAAAATTTTAAAGGAAGAGATCCCAAAGCTTCAGAAGCTGCTTTATATTGCATGCCTTTTGTAGTACGCATCACAAATAAAAGAGCCTGTAACGCTTTTTGCATAATATCTTTATTTTTATTATTTAAAATAATTAATATTAAAGAATCTGCTGTATTTTTATAAAGAAAATATGATTGTTTCTGTTTTAAATGTTTTTTATCTGTTAAAAAATATTTTAAAGCATCAATTAATACTTTAGATGATACATCTGGAGTACTATCAAGCAGTGCATTTAACCTGTTTATTGTTATATATGCTTCAGAAAAATTCAAATCACTGCTATTTAAAGAAAAAACAATGTTTCTATATTCGTTTTCATCATTACATGTGCTAAAATTCATATAACTCCCATGCCCATAACAGGCACAACAAAACATAAAAATGAAATAACTTACTAACAAATTATAAATTAGTAGAATTCCTTAATTCATAATTTACCATTCATAATTCATCATTTTCATATAAAAATATTTCCTGTTTTCAGAATCACTTTGACAAATTTTTATAAAAAACAGAAAATCTACAAAACTTCAAACTATTAAATAAAATAAATAATAAAGGTATTTTAAAATAATGATAATTTTCAAAAACTTCCTGCTGCTTTTCTTACTGTTTATGATTTTTATTTCATGGACTGGTTGCAGCTTAAAAACAAAAAACAGTCATATTATCCATAAAATTGATGGTAAAAAAGAGAATAATTCAGAAAAAATAAAAAACAGACAGCTTTTATCAGCTTCTCTCTATCTGACAACCCAAGGTAAAAACCTTATAGATAATAAAAAAACTGATCAGGCAATAACTCTGCTGGAAAGAGCCATAGAAATAGATCCATCTAATGGGCAAAACTATTTTTATCTGGCCCGGGCATGGATTATAAAAAAAAAATATAGTCTGGCATCTGAATTTAACGATCTATCAAGAATCTATTTAAAATCAAATCCAAAATGGGCAGATAAAGTTAAAAAACAAAAAAGAAAAATAGAAAGACTTAAAAACATATAAAAACAGAGCAGAGCCATTTCCTTTTCTATGCAATAGTCATAAGGAAACGGCACAGAAAATAATCTACGCATCCTGCTTGCCCTTTTGTCTGTTTTCTAAGATTGTACATACACTTAAAAATATGATGGTATTTTATAGTCAATCTCATGACTCGCTGCCAATCGCATCTTAAATATTATTTCAATTTGACATTTTTGACATAATTTGCTTTAATCTCTGAGAGATATATAAGAATATCTTAATTTTTTACATATTAAATTCATTATTTTAGGGTCATGGAAATTAATAAATCCACAAAGACGGTGTAGGATTTCAACTCGTTTTATTTATTTCCATGACCCTAATACTTATGTAAGGCTTTATATTATGACATAAGAAATCCTGCTGGTTGATGATGAAAAAGATCAGCTTACTATATTAAAAAAAGTTTTAACCAGTTATGGATATTTAATTGAAACTGCTGATTCTTATAAATCAGCCATGTCTAAACTATCAAAAAAAAAATTTTCTGTAATTTTTACAGATTTAAGCATGCCTGAAACTGACGGCTTAAAATTATGTGAAGATATTAGAAAAACAGATAAAAATATAATAATTTATGCATTATCTGGTTTTATTCCGGTATATAGTGAAGAAAAGCTGGAAAAACTCGGATTTGACGGTTACTTATCAAAACCTGTTGAGACTAAAATATTAAAACAAGCCATAGAAGGAGCATTTGATAAAATAAGCAGGACAAAAAAACAATAATATCTATAATATTCTGCAAAATTTCCCCTGCCATGTATCTCTTTTTATAAATTCTGATTTAATGAGTTCCATAGTAGCTTTCTTATTAAGAGTCCATTCTGGTGCTATTAGTTCAGCCGGATGAGGTTCACCTGTAAGTCTCTGAATAATAACATTTTTGGGAAGTCGTTCTATAAAACTTACTATAATTTCTACATACTCTTTTTGTGTAAGACATCTATACCTGCCTTTATTATACATATTTTCAAGCTCTGTTTTTTTAATTACATACAGAACATGAAATTTTACTCCATCTACAGGCAGCCCTGAAATAGCATCTGCTGTTTTCAACATATCCTCTTTTGTTTCACCTGGAAGTCCTAAAATAACATGAACACAAATCTTTATCCCTCGATTTTTTGTGATTTCAACAGCTTTTTTAAAACATGCATAATCATGCCCTCTGTTTATTATTTTCAGCGTTTCATCTTTTGATGTTTGCATACCATATTCAATCCAAATGAGATTCTCTTTAGCATATCCCTGCAAAAGATCTAAAACCTCATTATTTACACAATCAGGCCTGGTTCCTATAGCAAGACCTATAACATCATCTACACCAAGTGCTTCATCATACATCTCCTGTAATTTTTTTAAAGGAGCATAAGTATTGGTAAATGCCTGAAAATATGCAATAAATTTTTTTGCTTTAAATCTTTTTACAACATATTTTTTTGCCCTTACAATCTGGTCTTCAATAGATATTCCCTGTAAAAGAAAACCTGTACCAGAACCTTTACTATTACAAAAAATACATCCCCCAAAAGAGATTGTTCCGTCCCTGTTTGGGCAATTAAATCCTGCATCTACTGTAATTTTATGAACTCTAAAACCAAATTTATTTTTAAAATATGAATTTAAATCATTGAACTTTTTATCCATGCCTGATATTTTCCCTGTAAATTTGAATTTATAAAGTTTACAATAAAAACTTTATTTAGTAATATATTTAGATAATTTTAACAATATTTTATTTTTCTTATGTATAATAAAAAGTACGATATAATAGTAATAGGTGCTGGACATGCAGGTTGCGAGGCTGCGTTATCCGCAGCACGAATGGGTTGCAATGTTTTAATGTTTGCTATAGACCTTGATAAGCTTGCATCTATGCCGTGCAGCCCGTCTATAGGCGGAATGGCAAAAGGTCAGCTTGTTAAAGAGATTGATGCTCTTGGCGGTGAAATGGCAAAAATCACAGATAAATCAGCTATCCAGTATAAAACTCTAAATACCAAAAAAGGCCCTGCTGTTCATTCATCCAGAACACAAAATGATAAAAATCTTTATCACAGAGCAATGAAAGCTGTTATCGAAAAACAGGAAAA
>DAOWNP010000286.1 GCA_030642545.1 Desulfobacteraceae bacterium
CATATCCTGTTAGTTTTCTTCTGCCAAAGGGTACTAATACCCTTTGACCCTGACATATATTAGGAAAAACAGATAAATTAACTTTATAGATAAAAGTTTTAAAAAGAGGTACAGGTACGGCTACTTCTATATTTTGAAAGTATGTATCCATAAATATTTTAACAATATCCAGCAAGTATTCCTGCACGATAAACAACAAAAGATGTTACCCATGCTATAACAAAAGTATATGCAATGCTGAAAAATGCCCATTTAAAAGAACCTGTCTCTTTTCCTATAGCAACTACAGCTGCTATACAGGGGACATAAAGCAATACAAAAACCATTAAAACAAAAGCTGTCAATGGTGTCATGCCTGATGATTTAAGAGCTTTTGAAAGGCTGTCTGAGTCATTTTCTGATACATTGTATAAAATACTTATAGTACTTATTACTATCTCTTTTGCAACAAACCCGCTTATAAGAGCAACTGTTCCACGCCACTTTATTCCTATAGGTTCAAAAACAGGTGCAAAAAATTTCCCCAGTCTGCTCAAATATGAGTTTTCTGTTTTTTCTATACTTTTTGCATTATTCTGTTCCGACAGATCCATTTCATACTGTTGTTTTATAATTTTTAAAGAGGCACTGTCTGCTGTATTAAGCTTTTTTGCATAGGCAGTTTTTATATCTTTTATATTTTGGTCATAATCAACACTATATATAGTGTTTAAAGGAAAAGTTGACAAAGTCCATATAACAATAGAACCTATTAAAATAATACCTCCCATTTTTTTTAAAAACATTTTACTTCTGTCCCACATATGAATAACAAGACTCTTGATCATGGGCATTCTGTATGGTGGAAGTTCCATAACAAAAGGAGCATCTTCTCCTTTTAACAGAGTTAATCTAAAAATACGGCCTGTTATAATCGCCATGACAATTCCTAATATATACAGTAAAAATATTATTGTTGCCGCTTGTGTATGAAAAAAAGTACCTGTTAAAATTATAAATACCGGCAGACGTGCAGAACAAGACATAAAAGGAATTATAAGAATAGTTAGAATCCTGTCTTTTTTGCTCTCTAAAGTTCTTGTAGCCATAATAGCTGGAACATTACATCCAAATCCCATAAGCATTGGAATAAAAGATTTTCCATGAAGACCTATAATGTGCATGATTCTATCCATTAAAAAAGCAGCCCTTGCCATGTAACCCGTATCTTCAAACAGTGCAATGCAGAAAAATAGTATTAAAATATTAGGTAAAAAAACAGCAACACTACCAACACCTGATATTATTCCGTCTATTAAGAGATCTTTAAATAATCCAGCAGGCAGAATCTGTTCCATAAATCCAGAAAGCATGGAGACACCACTACCTATCCAGTCCATGGGATATGCACCAAGAGTAAAAGTAATTTGAAACATTGCCCAGATAAAAAATATAAAAACAGGAAAGCCTAAAAAACGGTTAGTGAGGACAAGATCTATATTTCTTGAGATATCAACTCTCTGCTGCCTTGACGTTGTTATAACTTCCTTGACTATTCCTGCAATAAAGCCATAGCGTTCATCTGTCATGACAATTTCAGGATCATCATTATAAATAGCTATAATATGTTTGCGGCAGGCATCTGCTTTTTCGATGATATCGGAAGCTTTGCTCTGGCTGGAGTTTATAATTTTCCCTTTTATCATCTCATCATTTTCAATGAGTTTTATAGCAAGCCACCGTTTTTTGTATCCAATAAACTCTGAAACAGTATCATCTATAAATTTTTTTAAAATTGTAATTTGCTTTTCAATATCTTTGCTGTATTTTACCTTTCGTTCTAAAACAGAAACTTCTTTTTGTTTTGCAAGCACAATTGCTTTTTCAAGAAGTGTATCTATACCTTGATTTTTATTTCCAACAGTAAATACCACAGGAAGGTTTAAAAGCTGGGAAAGCTTTTCTCCATCTATTTTTATCCCTCTCTGCTTTGCGATATCTTCCATATTCAAAGCAAAAAGTACTTTACAGTCAAGTTCTCTTATTTGGGTTGCAAGGTAAAGGCTTCTTTCCAAATTAGACGCATCAATTATATTGATAACAACATCAGGTTTTTGCTCTATTACGAAATCTCTTGCTACAATCTCTTCTATGGAAAATGGAGTAAGGCTGTATGTTCCGGGGAGATCAACAATATTTAATTTATATCCGGATTTTTGGATACTGCCCTCTTTTTTTTCAACTGTAACTCCAGGCCAGTTCCCAACTTTTTGTCTGGTTCCGGTAATTGCATTAAATATTGTAGTTTTCCCTGAATTAGGATTACCGGCAAGTGCTATAGTAAAACATTTTTTTTCCATTATTAAATTTCCTGCATAAGCCTTATTTTATACGTTTAATAGTTATTTCAGCTGCTTCATCAACCCTAAGAGATAAATGATATCCTTTGGCTGTAATTTCAATAGGATCTTTTAAAGGAGCATATTTTTCCACATAAATTTTTGTTCCTTTAACCAGTCCCATTTCAAGTATTCGTCTTCTTAATAAGCTGGAACCACCTATCTTTTCAATTATTCCGGATTCACCCTCACTCATTTGGTTTAAAAATGTTATAGTTATATCTTCTTCTGAGTTTAATTCTTTATTCTCTAACTTACTATGTAAAGCTTTTGTTACAGGTTTTGCTATAATTTTTTCAGCAACTCCACGACCTATAACCAAACGGGTATTCTCTCTTGATAAAACCAGTTGTCCCTTGCCCTGATTGGTTAAAATTTCTATAAAGTCACCTTTTTTCAGACCCATGCTGTTTAAACGTGAATTCAATTTTGATCCGCCATTAAAATCTGTTATTTGAAATTTTTGACCAGCTTTTGATTTATTAAGAGGTATGGGTTGAGATGTCTGATCAAAACATTTAGAACATAAACCGTAAATATCCATTTTATGCTGAAGCATATAAAAATTGTTTATACCAGCTATTTTTTTTTGCAGCTCTTCCAACTGATCATTTTTAAATTCAATAATTTTTCCGCACATGGTACATATCATATGGTCATGGTGCTGACCAAGGTGCATATGCTCATATCTTATGTCACCGTTATCAAACTGTTTTGACTGGGCAAAACCATAACGGCACATAAGCTCCAGAGTATTTTTAAGAAACCCCTTATCAAAACTCATTTTGTTTTTTTCAAGCAATGCTCCAAGTTCTTCTATTGTTATATGATTTTCTGTGCTTAAAAAAACTTCAAGGATTTTAAACCTCTCTTTATATTTATCTATTTTTTGTTGCTTAAATAACTCTTGAAACTGCTTTTTTTCATTATCATGTATCTGCTTCATATTTTTTCCAATTAAGTTTATTACTTTGTAACAAAAACATTTCTTCTTCTAATCATGGATTTTATTAAATACTTTTTTAATAACTTACAAAAAATGTTGCGTATATACAACATATTAAGTAAAAGAGATTAGTCAATAATATTTATTGTTTTTGGGAGATTGTTAAAATGCATTATGAAGGAAATATGATAAGACCGCCAAGTGAAGCAAACAG
>DAOWNP010000228.1 GCA_030642545.1 Desulfobacteraceae bacterium
CTGTTTTTGCTGATTTTTCAAAAGAGTCTCTTTTGTAATTGACCATTTTAAATCAGGGTTTCGTCTTAATACACCTATCCCGGAACAAGGTGCGTCAAGTAAAATTTTATCATATTTTTTATTTGTCAGTTTATTTAAGGGTTTGTTTAAATCATGGAATAAAATTTTAATATTGGTTGTTTTAAGCAGCTTTATCTCTTTTTCCAGAACAAGTAATTTTTTTTTATTTATATCCTGAGCAAATAGTTCTCCTCTGTTTTTCATTAATTCGGCAATATGACCTGTTTTTCCACCAAGACCAGCACAGGCATCTAAAACTGTTTCACCGGGTTTTGGATCAAGAAAAAAAGATACAAGCTGTGCTGCTTCGTCTTGAACCCTGAGCCACCCTTTTTTTAAGGGAGGAAAAAGATAAAGTGGTGTTTTGGGTGAATGAAATGAAATACCTGCAGAAGACAAATCTGTAATTTTTGCCTGTTTTGCAAACTCTTTAATTAGTTCAAATAGTCTGTCTCTTGATACAAGATTGATGTTTGTACGTATTGTAATAGGGGGTATAATGTTTATTTTTTCACATAATAGTATTGTCTCTTTTATTCCAAAGCGTGTTATCCATCTTTTTACCATCCATAAGGGAAATGAGTATCGAACAGATATATAAAAAGCAGGGTCGTGGTCTATATCCGGAAAAGGTATAGAATCTATGTTTTTTGCTATTTTTCTTAAAGTAGCATTCACATAACCGGTAACCCATGAAGGTGCATTTTTTTTTGCTAATTCCACACTGGTATTTACAGCAGCAGAACAGGGGATTTTAGATAAAAATTTTATCTGAAAAATACCCATTCGTAATATATTTAAAATCTTCGGATTGATTTTTTTTATTCTGGTTTTTGAAAAGTTTGAGATAATCCAGTCTATTTGCCCCCTCCACCTGATAACACCAAAAACAATAGCATTAGCAAGAGATTTGTCCTGTTGTGTTAAAGCGTGATTGTTAGCAAAAGAAGATTCTATTATGGAATCTAAAGTATCTCTTTTTTTATCTAAAGTGTTTAAAATTTTCAATGCTGTTTTTCTTGGATCTGCTTTCAATTTTTTATTAATCTTTATTTTAAGATGGTGTTTGGAGGAAGCTTGTTTCCCATTAAAAATTTATCAACAGGCATTCTTTTACTGGATGCTCCCTGAATTTCTACAATAGATAAAGGTGTTGTTTTTGTGGCAACTCTCAGCTCATTTGAAAAACCGGGAAGCAAAGTACCGGGATCTGCATTTTTTGCTGTTTTTGCTGCACCTGTCACTTTGAAAATCTTTAATCGTTTACCACCGGCATGGGTAAAAGCTCCTGGCCAGGGAGTTACTCCTCTTATCAATGCATCAATATGGTGCGCAGGAAGATTCCAGTTAATCAAACCGTCTGCTTTTTTTAGCATGGGAGCTGTAGATGCAAGAGTATGATTTTGAGGTACAGGAGAGATAGTATTGTTTTCTACAGATTTTAAAGTTTTTATTAAAAGATCTGCACCGAGCGTTGCAAGCCGGTTATGAAGTGTTTCTGACGTATCATCAGGAAGTATGGGCTCTTTTTGTAAAAGCAGTATGTCTCCTGCATCAAGCTTTGTATTCATAATCATGGTTGTAACACCAGTCTCTTTTTCCCTGTTTATTATAGCCCGTTGTATTGGGGCAGCACCTCTATATTTTGGGAGGATAGAGGCATGTATATTTATGGGAAAAAATTCAGGCAGATCTAATAATTTTTTTTTCAGAATCTGACCAAATGCAACAACTACAAAAATATCAGGTTTTATCTCTTTTATAGTATTATAAAATTCGTCAGTATTAACAGAATCAGGTTGTATTAGATTACAGTTATGCTCTAAAGCTGCAACTTTAACCGCTGAAGGATGCAATTTTTTACCTCTTCCTTTTTTACGGTCAGGCTGGGTTACAACAAGGGGTATCTCATAGCCTGCTTTTTTCAGAGCATTTAAAGAAACTGCTGCAAAATCAGGAGTTCCCATGAAAACAATCTTTAAATTTTTATTCATTTTTTTGTTTCTTTTTCTGTTTTTTTATATAGATTTGTCTTTTTAAAGTACTGATTCTGTTAATAAATAATTTTCCGTTTAAATGGTCTATCTCATGTTGCATAATAACAGATAAAAGATCTTGAGCCTCTATATTTATCTCGTTCCCGTTTTTGTCTGTTGCACAAACTTTAACAAAAGCTGCTCTTTTAACATCAGATCTATATTCTGGAACGCTTAGACACCCTTCTTTTTCAGAATTAAAAGAACCTTCAGTTGAAATTATTTCAGGATTTATTAGTGCAACCAGCTCTTTTTTATCTGATTTTGTCTGGGCATAATCATAAATAAAGATTCTTTTGTCAATACCAACCTGGGTTGCAGCAAGGCCGACTCCTTCAAATTTATACATGGTTTCTGCCATGTTATCTATAATAGATAAAATATTTTCATCTATGTTTTTTACAGGTTGAGCCACATGTTCTAAAAAAGTATCAGGATATGTTAAAACTTTAAGTGTTGTCATAATATAAAAATAAAATAAATTTGGTTATAAGGAACGTGGACAAAACAATTTCCGCAATTATACATAATAGATTCAGGTCATCTTTACCCGATCTAAAATCACAAAAACATCAAAAGAGCCGGCTATTCCATCTGTTTTTGAGTTTTCAGATCGAATAAATCTAACCCCAATCTATGTGCCTCTTTGTGGAAGTTATTTCATCCATGTTCCTAAATATAATTTGAAAAAATAAACTCACTTTTATTTTTCAAGAATTTGTTTTGCTATTAAAATATCTTTACCTATCTGTTTTGCGAGCTCCTCTATATTGTTAAACTTTTTTTCTTCTCTTAACCGTGAAACAAAATTAATTTTGATTTTTTTATCATATATGTTTTGTGAAAAATCAAGTATATGCACTTCAACAGTAAAAACATGATCAGAAAATGTTGGACTGAAGCCGATGTTTGCGACTCCTTTATATATATATTTGTCAATTTCAATAGTAACTGCATAAACGCCTTTTTTAGGGCTCAGTTCATCTGTTAAATTAATATTTGCAGTTGGAAAGCCAAGTAGTTTACCACCTCGATCTCTGCCTCGTTCAACTTTTCCTCTGATTTGATAATATCTGCCTAATGCTTTTGCTGCTTTTTCAATCAGTCCTTTTTGAACGACTTCTCTGATAAATGTGCTGCTTATTTTTGTGTTTTGACCTTCTGTTTTTTGCCAGTCTATAACAAAAATATCGAAATCAAGAGGTTTTTGATATTTTTTTAAAAAATCTATATTACCTTCCCTGTTTTTACCAAAAGCATAATCATTACCAATTACAATGGCTTTTGTGCCAATTTGTTCCACAAGTATGTTTTTTAGGAAAAAATCTGCTGAAATAGATGCAAACTCTTTTGTAAAAGGGATGCAAATTAATACATCAATTCCAGCTTTGGCTATAAGCTCTGTTTTTTGTTCATAAAGAGTTATTAAAGGCAGATAAATATTATTTTTTAAAACTCTTGCAGGATGGGGTTTAAAAGTAATGGCAATAGCAGTTCCATCTATTTTGTCAGCTATTTTTAAAACTTTTTTAAAAAGATGCTGGTGACCTGTATGCACCCCATCAAAATTTCCTATGGTTATAACTGAATTTTTAAATGGTTTTTTAATTTTCTCAAAATTTTCTATAATTTGCATAAATAATTCCTGAAATTTATGTAGTACTTGACTTATTAAACAAAATATATGTATAAGAGAGTTTTAGTTGTAAATCAATATTTTTTTAATTATAAAATTTAAGATATAAAAAAAAAGTTGGTTTTACGGTAATGATAATTTTATGCCGAAGTGGCGGAATTGGTAGACGCGCTAGGTTCAGGATCTAGTGGATGAATTTTCGTGGGAGTTCGAGTCTCCCCTTCGGCACCATCTAATGAATAGCCTCAGGAAAGAATTGTATGTTAAGGCAGAATAGAAGGAAAGTTATTTCATCCACGTTCCTTATATTTAGAGAATTTTACCGCCTTTTTTAAAATAGCGATAATATCCAGGGCCGCAGGCATTAAGGCATCTGAATTGATTCATTGTTTTATATTTTGTATAGGCTTCAGATTTTTTATCAAGGTGATTGATGCTATATTCTGCTTCTTTTATCAGTTCTCCAAAAACATATTCTTTATCATCACTTTCTGCCATAGCATTACCTACAGCTCTACCCCAATTAATCAACATCTCTTTAGATTTTTGTAAAATAAGTTTAGCATTTCTAACAAGACCAAAATGAGATAGATATATTTTATCACAATCTAATGCTTCAAGTTTTTCAATGGATTGAACTGCTAATGCAAGATCAAATTCAGGAGGGGGCGTACTTGGAAAGTAAACATCATCATCATGAAAATAGATTCCAAGGCATTCTCCTGCAAAAATTGTTTTATTCTTTTCATCATAAAAACTAAGATGGTGTCCAGCGTGTCCTGGAGTAAATATTACACGGTAGGATATTCCTTTTCCCAAATCAATAATTTCTCCATCTTTTAAAGGGTGAAG
>DAOWNP010000179.1 GCA_030642545.1 Desulfobacteraceae bacterium
GTACATACCGAGTTGTTTTATAGCCTCTGTAAACTGATTGAAATCAACTGGTTTTCGAATATAGCTGTTAGCACCTAAACCATAACTTTCAATTATGTCCTCTTCTTCTGAAGATGATGTAAGAATAACTACGGGAAGCAGCTTTGTGCTTTCGTTAGAACGAATTTTGTGTAAAACTTCAAGACCGTTTATCTTTGGCAGTTTCAGGTCAAGTAAGACAACCTGTATATAGGTGTTTTTGTCACGGCATGTATGTGAACCTGTACAAAACAAATAGTCTAAGGCTTCAGCACCGTCTCTTACAACAACGACTTGATTTAAAATATTGTTTTTTTTAAGGGCACGTAATGTAAGAGTTTCATCATCTGGATTATCTTCTACCAAAAGTATTATTTTTTTACCCATATTTTTAGTTCCTTTTTCTAAGGAACGCAGAAGTTGTTTAGTCCACGTTCTTAAATTATAGTCTAAAATAAAAAGTTGCACCTTCACCTGATTTACTCTCAGCCCATATCTGACCGTTATGACGGTGTATAATACGCTGTACAGTGGCAAGTCCTATACCTGTACCTGGAAAATCAGCAGTTGTATGAAGTCTTTGAAAAGCTCCGAACAATTTATTTGAATATGTCATGTCAAACCCGACACCATTATCACGGATAAAATATACTGTTTTCCCATCCTCATTTTTGGTACCAAAATCAATTTTTGTATTTTCTTTTTTACCTGTAAATTTCCATGCATTATTTAATAAATTTTCAAGCATAATCTCTAATAAACTGGGATCGCCACAAACAGTAAGATCAGGGGTTATAGTAAATTCTACATCTCTTTCAGGATTAAGCTGAATTATTTTTTTAAGAATTTGTTCTGCAAGTATACTAAGATTTACAGGTTCAGATTGCATTTTAACCCTGCTAAGGCGTGATAATTTTAAAAGATCATCAATAAGATGTCCCATCCGCCTGGTGCTTGCTCTTATTCTAATTAAAAAGTCTTTTCCTTCATTATCTAACTTATCTTCAAAATCTTCCATCAAAGCCTGACTAAAACCATCTATACCTCGAAGTGGTGCACGCAAGTCGTGAGATACTGAATAAGAAAAAGATTCAAGCTCTTTATTTGTTATTTCAAGTTGATTTGTACGTTCCTGTACTATTTGTTCAAGTTTGATGTTGAGTTTTTTATATTTTCCTTCACTTTCCTTTAATGCCATTTCAGCCCGTTTACGCTCGGCTATTTCCTGCATTAATTTTTTTATAGTAGTGTCTAACTGACTTACCATTTTATTAAAAGCTTTTCCTAATATTCCTATTTCATCCTTAGATTTTATTTTTACTCTTACATTTAATTCACCTTTTGCTATTTTAACAGTGGCATTTTTTAATTCCATGATAGGATCTGTTAAGGTGTTGGACAAGAAAAGAACTATAAAAATAATGAGAGCAGATATTAAAATAAAAATAATTAGAATTTTGTAGAACAACTGGAATACAGGTTCCATTATTTCATTATATGGTGTCGTAAAAAGTAAAGACCAGTCACCAATGCCCTCTGTTCCATACTCAGACAGATCAGCATATGCTGCAATAACTTTTCTTCCTTTATGATTGATATACATCGTATAACCATCTTTGTCACCTTCAAGCTTTTGTTTTAAAGCTCCAATATTCAAATCCGGATGAGGTTTCAAAATTACTGCTTTGCTATCTGCTGTAATTACAATATTTCCCAAATTATTAAGCAAATACGCATAGTCATTCCCAGTGATTCGTTTATCAATATCAAATACAAATTCTTTTAAGAACCGGGTATTAATAAATCCTATACAAACGCCCTGTTTATCTTTGTTTTTATCTACTACAGAACTTAACATCTCTATATCCAATGGAGACTGTGCTTCTGAATCTGTTTTTGATATTTTTGACAGATCACATATATATACATCTTCAGGATCACCAGAAATTGTTTTTTGAAATTGTTCTTTAATATTTGGATCTATTTTTAATATATTCTTCCCTTCTAAATTTTTATCAGATGTAGCAATGATAATACCTTGCTTATTAGTATAAGACAATGTGTCATAGAAATGATGAGCTATTACTATTTCCAATAAATAATCAGAGATATCTTCAAGAGAGCCAACTGAAAAGATAGGATTATTACTGAAAGCACTCAAATCTTTTACCCGTGTGAACATAAATGCATCAATCGCTTTTGCAGCTTGAGCCACGCTGTTTTTGAGGTGTTTACCCTCTTTTTTTTCAAAATCAGATACCAGTATAAAATATACTACACTCATGAGAGTTATTATACTGATAAACAGTACAATTAAATAGCTTGCAAACAGTTTTGTTCTAATATTCATTGAATTGCTTTCTATAGAGAGCTTAGTCCTGATTTCGATTAACCTGTCATAGGTTGATCGACCATACGCAGAAGCTATAGCATGTGATGGCCGGTGTTATGACTAATCCAGCTTTAATCTTTCTATCTGTTTTAGAATTCTCATCTGTATTTTTTTGGGGGAGTACGTATCTGTTTTTGTAATATACTTATTTATATTATATTTAATATATTAAATGATTGCAATATTTAAATTATAGATAAATTATAGAGTTCAGGAATGTGTATGGAATAACTTACTATTTTTTCTAAAGGAAAATTATGCTGAAAATTACAAGTGAGATTAAAAACAGATTTAGAGGTATTATACAATCCGGTGACGGATATATTACAAAGGTTATGGAATACAGAGAAAACCATATTGTTTTTCAGGCTGCATTTACACTTCCTGATATTCTGACAGACAAAATATCAAATGCTCCAAACCATATTGTTTTTAGTGAAAGATCCAGAATAGCAAGACTGGGAATCCAGATAAAATGTGAAAAACCAACAGCTGCACATATATCTGATAAGCTGATTTTACTTACATTAACAGCTACACCGGTAATTAGCGGGTATCCTGATTTTGAAATTTTGAAATTTTTTTTTACAACCGGATTTCCTGTAGGAAGACTTGCATATTGTGATCCTGATGCTATTTTAACTTCTGAAGAGGTTTTAAAAGCCATCTCAAAGGCAGAAATCAAGCTTCCTGAATCAACATCTGTCGCAACAGATGGAAGTATACTTATCTCACCGAGAAAAGTTGTATGTAATTTGACTCAACCCCTTGACAAAGCCTTACTTGAGAGAATCCTGCTTTCTGAAAACGGAAGAGAACTTCTCGGCCAATTCCAAAAGCAAAAACAGGTGCAAGCCCTGATAATACCTCCAAAAGAAGGTGTTATCACAACCTGCTCCATGTATCTGAACAACCACTATATACTTCTTCAAAGCGGATTTGAATTAGGTCGTCATCTGTCTGCAACTATACTTGATCCTATAAAAACAAGAGGTATAAATATTTATCTTGAGATTTATAACGGCAGTAATCATGTAATAGTAAACCCTATGATTTTTGCTAAAATTTATAGAGCTGCAGCAACAAGCTATATGCCCGGACAATATTTTCAAGCTGATCATATAAAAGGCATAAAACACCTTTCATATGATCAGCTTGAAAATATTAAGACAGAACTTGATAATCCAAAAAACTTAACCTGTGGAACTTTTAATAAATCCATATGTGCTGTTTTTCATAAACCGGATAATAGTTTAAAAACAAAAATTTTAATAAATGGTCCTGAAAAAATATGTAAAATACCAAAGAATATCTGCTTTTCATCTCAGGGAGATTTTTCAATAAAAAGTGCCTGTCCTAATATTTATGCCACTTCAAAATTAAAAAATATAATAGGAGATAAGCAGATTACCCTTGTTCTTAAATACTTTCCAAATCTTATTGAGCATAAAGATCTACTTGATCTTATTTCTAAAGAAAAAATAAAATCTATATATTTTTTTACTCCATCGTACAGACATGGTAATTTTCTTTCTCAGCATGATCATAATCATCTGCACGATTATCAGGCTTTTGGTGTTGATGTATATTGGGTATGTCCCCTTAATAACTCTACCATGATATATACCACAAGAGATGGAAAAGGTTATTTTGTAAATTGTGATAAAATGTCTGCTTTTCATAAATCCATGTTTTTTGCCTTTTATGGATCAAATAAGAAACTGTCTGAAAAAGGAATTTCCCGTATTGGCATGCTGATGGATCTGCTTATAGAATTTTGGGGCAAAAATATTGGTATTGTAACTGGTGGTGGAAGCGGAGTAATGGAGCTTGCCAATAGTTTTGCACAAAAAAGAGGTATCTTGTCAGGAGCCAATTTTCTGGAAATTACAGATCAGTCCATGACAACAGAAGTTGATTTTTGCCAGGTTTTTCAAGCTACATGCCGTCACAGCAGACAAAAATGGTTTGAAGTAACTTCCTTTCCAATATTTAATATTGGAGGTATAGGAACCTTAGAAGAGTTAGGTATTACTCTTTGCAATATGAAACTATCTGTTATTGACCCTGTGCCTGTAATTTTGTTTGATACTGAAAAAAACGGGGATTTTTGGAAAAGTATAAAAAATCAGATTATTGAAATGATTCTATCAGGCAGAGCTCCTGAATGGATTAAAGATAATATTTTTATTACAAATGATCCAAAAGAGATAATAAATATTTATAAAAAACATTTACATCTGTTTTAAAAAAGCCTTGTGTTTTTTAAATTATTATTTTATTCATAATTCTTAAATAAAGAACGACAGCTTATCTTCGTTCCTGATACAATTCAGACAAATTAATCCATAAAACAACTAATACATATTTTCAGGAGAAAATCTCTTATGATTCAGGTTGAAAATTTAACCAAGTTTTACAACGACCTGTGTGCAGTAGACAGTATAAATTTAAAAATAGAAAAAGGGGAAATTGTAGGTATTTTGGGGCCAAACGGAGCAGGAAAAACAACAATGCTTAGAATGCTTACCGGTTATTTTAAGCCTTCTTCAGGCACAATAACAGTAAATGACCTCTCCATTGAAAAAAATCTGCTTCCTATAAAAAAGACATTAGGCTACCTGCCTGAATCAGCTCCGCTTTATAAGGAGATGATAGTTTTTGACTATCTGGCTCTTATAGCTTCTATAAGAGGTATTAAAAAAAGCAAAAGGTTTACTCATATTAAAAACTTGAGCACTCTTTGCGGTCTTGATCAGATTATGCACAAAACAATCAATGAGCTTTCTAAGGGTTTAAAACAAAGAGTCGGCATAGCACACGCTATGATAAATGATCCTGAAATACTTATTTTAGACGAGCCTACATCAGGACTTGATCCAAATCAGATAATAGAGATACGAAAAATAATACGGAAAATAGGAAAAGAAAAAACCGTTATACTCTCAACACATATTTTAAGTGAA
>DAOWNP010000275.1 GCA_030642545.1 Desulfobacteraceae bacterium
AAGACCCATAAAAGGTACCAGACCAAGAGGAAAAACAGAAAAAGAGGATAAAAAACTAAAGCTTGAGCTCTTATTTAGTAAAAAAGATGATGCCGAGCTTTCCATGATAGTTGATCTCCTTAGAAATGATCTTGGAAAAATCTGCAAATTTAATACAGTTTGTGTTGTTGAACACAAAAGACTCGAAGGCTATGAAAATGTTTATCATCTTGTATCTGTTATCAGGGGGGAGCTTGCAGATGGCAAAGATTCTATAGATATTCTTAAAGCAACTTTTCCTGGTGGTTCTATAACAGGATGTCCTAAAGTAAGAGCAATGGAGATTATAGATGAACTCGAAATTCACAGGCGGCATATCTATACCGGTTCTACAGGATATATTAGTTTTCATAACAGTATGGATCTGTCTATAGCTATAAGAACAGCGGTGGTTTATAATAATAAAATATATTTTTCTGCTGGTGGTGGTATTGTATATGATTCAGACCCGTTAGATGAATACAGGGAAACTCTTGTAAAAGGTAAAACCTTGATGGATGTGTTAAGCCCTGAAACAAAAAAAATAAAAGAAAAAGATAACACAAATTATCTTTGGATAAATGGGTTGATACAAAAGGCAGATAATGCGTATGTCCCTGTTTCTGATTTTGGATTTTTGTACGGATATGGTTTTTTTGAAACCATAAGAGCAGATAAAGGTGAGATAAAATATTTAAAAGAGCATATTATGCGATTAAATAAGACATGGGAGTGTCTTTTTAATACTAACCCACCTGATTTAAGCTGGGAGTATATAATAAAACAGGTTATAGAACATAATAAATTTACAGAAAAAACAGCTGCAATAAAAATAATTGCAACTTATGGTAATAACCTGCAACCTCCTTTAAATAATTTACTTGCTGTTTTGCTACGGCCATATACCCACAGACTAATAAACAAAGAGGGTATTAATCTTGGTGTTTATAAAGACCTGCGCCATACTCCACTTGCTTCGTTTAAAACATTAAATTATCTATATTATTTTCTTGCCGGACAATGGGCATCTAAAAATGGTTATGATGAAGCACTTGTTATGAATTTTGATAAAACTGTTTCTGAAACAAATACAGCAAATATAGTTTTATTAAAAAATAATGAAGCTATACTGCCTTGCTCTTCTTATGTTTTACCTGGAATAATGGAGAGAGAATTTTGTCGTTTTTTAGAGAGTAAAAATTATGTGATTTTGCGGAAAAAATTACAGGTAAAAGATCTTTTTTCTGCTGATCATGTTTTTTTAACAAACTCTTTAATGGGAGTTGTGCCTGTTATATCTGTTGATAAAAAGCCGATAGCTTATTCATCATCGTTTTGGAAACAGATTAATAAGGTAATTATAAATGAAAAATTTTAAATTGATAATTGAGTATGATGGAAGTTGTTTTCATGGGTGGCAGCGTCAAAAAAACATGCCTACTGTGCAGGAAGAGATAGAAAAAGCTATTTTTACAATGACTTTACAAAAAATAATTTTATCTGGATCCGGAAGAACAGATGCAGGTGTTCATGCTATGGCTCAGGTTGCAAATTTTTGTTGTTATACTGATCTTACCCCTGAAATTTTTTTAAGGGGGCTAAACAGTTTGCTTCCTTCTGGTATAACAATACACGACTGTATTAGTGTAGATGAAGATTTTCACGCAAGATATGATGCTGTAAGTAAAATATATCATTATCATATAATAAACAGCAGGTGGCCGTCTGCTGTTTTTAGAAACCATTGCTGGTTTGTAAAAAAAGAACTTGATATTGATAAGATGAATATTGCTGCAAAATATTTAATCGGGAGCCATGATTTTAAATCGTTTGAAGGTTCAGGAAGTCCCAGAAAAACAACAGTAAGAAGGGTAATAACAGCGAGGTTTGTAAAAGACAAAACAGATCTGTATGTCTTTAAAATAGAAGCAGACGGGTTCTTGAGATATATGGTAAGAAATATTGTAGGTACTTTAATAGATACCGGATCAGGAAAAACATCTATAAATCAGTTCCAAAAGATACTTTCCGCAAAAAATCGTAATAATGCAGGTATTACAGCTCCTCCTCAAGGACTGTTTCTTATGAGTGTAAAATATATATAGGCAAGAACGAATACAAAACAGCCCAGCTAACCCATCGCCAAATGATTTAATCTGGGTGTCTAAAATTGGTCAATTTTTCTAACCGCTTTTCGGATATCTTTTTTTTGCTCTAAAAGCAGTTATGGTAAGTATTTTGACCAGGCAGTCGGAGAGTTCCGGGTGATTTGGTTCAATCACCTTGTTTTGTTTCCATGCTTTAGCATGGAGACGAGTGATAAGATGCAAATAATGTAACGCTTTTTTACCTTTTGGAAAAGAAGCGGAGGTGCTTATAAGATTCGTGCGAAGCGGAGCCGCACAAGCATCCTGTGAACGCCTTCGCGTTGGGGTATTATGCAGGATAGGGGTAAAAGATAGTATTACTTTTGAGTTGACATGTATTGAATGGCATCATATTATGATAGCAAAATAACTGCTTAAAAGGAGGCGTTCAATGAAAACAATAACATTAAGGGGGATTGATGATGAGACCGCAACAATTCTGAAGAAACGGGCAAAACATTCAAATACAAGTGTTAACGCAACTGTGTTAAGCCTGATAAGAAAGTCGATCGGCCTTGAAAAGAAAAAACGTACAAGGGTTTATAATGATCTGAATGATCTTGCCGGAGGCTGGAGCAAAGAGGATGAACAGGATTTTAATGAAAGAATGCGATCTTTTACAAAAATAGATGAGGAACTCTGGAAATGAGGCGGATTCTTATCGACACCAACATATACTCAGCCTTTAAACGTAATGTCCAGTATGTGATCGATATATTAAAACGAGTTGATTATATAGGAATAAACACAGTGGTTCTTGGGGAATTATACAGTGGTTTTAAAGGAGGCACAAAAGAAAAATTAAACAAAAGCGAGCTTGACTTGTTTATAGATATCCCAAGAGTTAATATTATCTTTATAGATGAAACCACTTCTGAATTTTACGCACATATTTATTTGAATCTAAAAAAAAACGGGAAGCCTATTCCCACAAATGACATGTGGATTGCTGCTTCAGCAATGCAGCATGGGCTTGCCTTATTTACCCTGGATGCCCATTTCAAAAGTGTTGCTGGGTTGGTATTAAAATAATATTTGGCAGCCTGAAGCTCATGTGTCAGTGAATTCAAAGCCGCTTTATTTTCACGGAAGACCATGGGAATGAGAGGAGTTTTTATCAATCAGGATGAGTCGTATGCTGTAAGGAGTAAACCATGAAAAAGCTTCCAATAGGTATTTCAAGTTTTTCAGAGATTATCCAGGAAGGTTATTATTATGTGGATAAAACTCAATATGTCCATGAATTAGTCGATGCCGGTAAATATTATTTTCTTTCCCGTCC
The DNA here is from genome assembly GCA_030642545.1 of Desulfobacteraceae bacterium. GTDB lineage: Bacteria > Desulfobacterota > Desulfobacteria > Desulfobacterales > DAOWNP01 > DAOWNP01. The sequence continues at coordinate 3,448 of DAOWNP010000275.1, forward strand.
ACGCCGTTTTGGGAAAAGCCTGTTTGTGGATACTTTAAGATGCGCGTTTGAAGGCAGAAAAGAGTTGTTTCATGGTTTGTATTTAGAGAAGCATTGGGATTTTGACAAGACCTGTCCAGTGTTGTGCTTTAGCCTGGGTAGAGGCAGGGTTCGCAGTGCTCAAGAGTTGGACATGAACCTGTTAGCCATGTTGGATCTGCAGGCGGAAAAATACGGTGTTGAATACAAAAGTGAAGGTGTGGCCAATCGTTTTGCAAATCTTATCCGTACAGTTTGCGAAAAAACAGGCCGCCGGACTGCAATCCTGATTGATGAATATGA
>DAOWNP010000277.1 GCA_030642545.1 Desulfobacteraceae bacterium
ATACTAATAGTATATCTCCGACCGATAACGCAGTGAAATTATTTATGTGACGGTCTATAAGTGCATGAGCATAATTAATTCAATACTTCCAAATTGTTTTTTAAATAAATATTACAATTATCTTACAAAAATCATGTTTATCTTTGCTCAGGTACTTATTTGGTTTTTTTAAAAAAAACTCCTTTTAAAATACCATACGCTCAAAAATAAAATTACTTTCAAAAAAAACTTGATTATGAAAATAAAATTACATCAACTTTGCCTTTAAAAGGCACAAATAACTGTTTGAAAAGACAAATATATCAAAAAAATATCAGAGTTGCTACTCTTTTTTTGCTGTTTTTCTCAAAATTGTAAGTATATATATTAAGAAGAGATAAATTATTTTTTTAAAACATTTTTTATATTCAAACAGGTAGACATATGAAATATTTACTTATATTTTTTCTTATTATAATAAATCTTGTCAGCTGTAGTGTTAAACCTCTACCGATCTGTATTAATGGGCTTATTGAGCAACAAAGAGGTATATGTGGTATTTTCACAGAACAATGGCATGAACATTACAAGCGTGCATTAGAGTTTAAAGAAGGAGAATGCTATAAATTTGCCATAACTGATTTAAACGCAGCTATTAAAATAAAACCGTATGATAAAAGATGGGTAAATACCTATGGGATGCATTTTATAGATTACTTTCCTCATAGAGAAAAAGGTATTGCTCTTTATTTTATAGGAGAATTTAAAGCTGCGAAAGAGGAACTGACTCTTTCAATTTCCCAAGAGTCATCATCAAAAGCCTGTTATTTTCTGGATCTTGTACGAAAAAAAATCATACAGAGCTCACTTGATAAAATTACTGTTCCTGCTATTTACGTTAAATATAATAATAAAGAGGTAGATAAAAACAGAAAAATTATAACTAACAAGAATTATTTCAAAGTCTGTTTTGAAATTTTTGATCCTTTATATGTTTCAAAAATAACAATTAATAACAAACAACTTATGATTGAATCTTCCTCAAAAAAACTTTTCTTTGAAAGATTTTTTAAAATGAATCAGGGAACACAACAGATTATAATATCTGCTGAAAACTTAATGGGGGGAACATCTGTCCGCATAATAGATGTTAAAATAGATCGAGGAGGCCCTGTTATCATTATAAAATCAAAGCAAATGGCTGGAATGCTTGCAGGATCTGTACATGATGACTCACCTGTAGACTATATAGCAGTTAATGGAGTAAAAAAAACTTATCTTAATAAAAAAAAAATAGATTTTAATGTTTTTGTTAAAAAAAGCAGAAATGATTATATTCTTATTGAGACTGCTGATATACTTGGAAATATAACAAAATATAAATTAAAAAAAGATTTAACTGTTAAAAAAAATTATTATGGTGAACTTTTTTTAAATTCCTATGGTTTATTTGATATAAAAAAAGATGCTCGACTATTTTGTAATTTTTCAAACAAACCTGACATCTATATTGAGAATTTAGATCAAATGCATTGTATTTATAACGATACTTTATTGCTCTCAGGAAAAATTATTTCAAAAATTCCTTTTAAAAAAGTTATTTTAGAGATTTACGGAGAAAACCAGGAGCAAAATCAAAAAATATTCATATTGGAAATGCATAATAATACAGAAAGTTTCTTATTATTTAATCAGAAAATTAATTTATTTAAAGGTCAAAACAGGATTTTATTATCAATATATGATAATACAGAAGAAATAAGTAAAAGAGAGTATATTATAAAAAAGTTAGAATCAGAGGTTTATAAAAAAAAATACAGGTATAAGCTTATGATCTGTATTGGAGAGTGGATGGATTTTATAGATGAACTAACTTTATTAAAACAGGCTATAAAATCAAAAGATGATAAGCTGTCAGCTAACTTGAAACATTCAAACCGCTTATTGTTTCATAATTTTTTCAGGAAAAGTTTGGATGAATCCGGCCGGTTTCAGCTTAAATTAAGAAAAGAGCTAAAAAAGCTTCTATCTCGTTTTAATTATATAAAAACAGGAAAGCCCAAAACAGATAAAAAAGACAAAAAACCTGTAAATGCACTGCTTTTTTGTGATACAGCAGAAGACAAAGACGGTATTGAGATTGCTGTAAGAGTTGTTGATATAAAAACAAGGAGAGTGCTTTCAGTAAAACATGTAAAATCGCTTGATGTATATTCAGGTTCAAAAACATACCAATCTGTAAAAACTATGGCTGAAATACTTTCCTGTAAACTTGTAAAAGAGTTCCCTTTCATTTCCGGAAATCTAAAAAAAGAGAATGACACCATGTTTTTTGTAAATTTAAAAGAAAGAGACAGCAATGGTACTATTTATAACTCTTCAAAAATCAAAAGGCTGCTTAGAACTAACTGGCCTCTTTTTGTTTATCGCAAAAAAACAACTGATTGCGGAACAAACACAAAAATTATCAATACAGCATATATTGATGGAGTAATGGAATCTAAAAAAGAACGCATACCTGTTTCTTGTTACAACATGAAGAAACCCATAGCATCAGGCGATATGGTGATTACACAATGAAAAAGCTAACACCTGTCGAAGAGCAGATGCTTCTTGATGAAATTATAAAAAACGGGAAAAAAGAGAAACTGATTCAACAATACTGGGCACTAATTTACTATATTGTAAAAAAAACATTTAGACAAAAATATCTTCTCTTTTCAGATGATGATATTTTTGAGCTGAGAAATGAAGTTTTTTTAAAACTGCTTGATAATGACTGCAAAAGATTAAAGGTTTATAATAAGAATATGGGAGTCAGCCTTACCGGCTGGATAGTGCTAATTACAATTAGAACAGTAATAGATTGTGTTAAAAAAAAAGACCCTGTAGGTATTAACAAGAGAAAACAGACTATCTCTTTTGAAAATATTTCAAATTTTAAAAAAAATGTTAATACCCAAAAAAATATTGAAAACAACCTTTTTCTTAATCAGGCTATAGACAAGCTCCCCTTTCCATATAAAGATGTACTGCAGCTCTATCTCATAGGGTATTCTATGGATGAAATAGCAAAAAATATTGGGAAATCAGTTCCAGCTACAGTGACTATAAAATCAAGAGCTGTAAAAAAAATAAAAGAAATAATTTAAAAAAATGAAATAATACTGAGATATTTGCGTATTATCTTTTTAGAGGTGAACTTATGAATAATAAATGTATAAATGAAGCTGCTCTTGCAAGATATATAAAAAATCTTTTAAGTAAAAAAGAAACAGAAACTATATCAAACCATTTAAAAACATGTAAAGAGTGTCGCAGTTATTATGAAATATCTGTTTCGATTTTAGAAGATATCAGCGAAATAGAATTGGAAACTATTTCTGTAAATGACGCAAAATCATCTTTAAACAAACTTAAACCACTTATTTTATCTTCAGACAAAGAAAATATAAAAAAACAAAAAACAGTGTCAACTCTTATTAAAAAAAGCACAAAAACCTTATCTCAAATAAGTGATAAAGTATCAAAAACTGTTCAGTGGATTCATACAAAAACAAAAATACCAGGAACCCCATTGCAGTTTGATTTTGCTGTAAGAGGCTTACCGAACTCAGCTGTATATATGCAGTTTCAGGAAGTTTTTGACAGATTTCCCATAAAGTTATTTTTACAAAAATGGAATAATAACAACTTTAGATTATATGCCGGATATGCAAAAACAGATAAACTGCAACACAATTTAAGAATTACATTGTCTAA
>DAOWNP010000237.1 GCA_030642545.1 Desulfobacteraceae bacterium
AATTAACAGATGAACAGACAAGTGTGGTTACAACTATTAATGATTCTTTTAAAAATGGCTATTCAGCCTATCTTTTATGTGGTGTTACAGGAAGTGGTAAAACAGAAGTCTATATGGATATTGCAGCCAAAACAGCAGCAAAAGGATTAAGCACTTTAATTCTTGTACCTGAAATCGCACTGCTTTCACAAATTATCAGCAGATTCAGAAGCAGGTTCGGAGACAATGTTGCTGTAATTCACAGCAATCTTACCAATGTGCAAAAATATGATCAATGGCTGAAAATAATAAAAAAAGAAGTTTGTATTGTTATAGGGGCAAGATCTGTTATTTTTGCTCCTGTTGATAATTTAGGACTGATCATAGTTGATGAAGAACACGATATGTCCTACAAACAAAACAGCAGTCTCCACTACAATGCAAAAGATATGGCGGTAGTAAGGGCAAAACAAAATAATTGTACTGTGGTTTTGGGATCTGCAACCCCTTCTGTTCACTCTTTTTATAACTGTTCAATAAAAAAATTTACCCCTCTTTACCTGAAAAAAAGAATCAATAACAGATCTCTTTCTGAAGTTTGTATTGTTGATTTAAAAACTAATAAAGGAGTTAGTAAAAGAGCAGAATTTATTACCAGACCTCTTTATGAGGGCATACAAAAAGCTTTAAACCGCGGAGAGCAGGTGCTGCTTTTTTTAAATAGAAGAGGATTTGCTAATTATCTGTTATGCGGTAATTGTGGTGAAGTTCAAAAATGTAAAAGATGTGATATCTCTCTGACATTTCATAAAATGGATAGAACCTTTAAATGCCATTATTGTGATTACTGGCTGCCTGCTGATTCCATATGTACAAAATGTGGATCATCCAATATTAAAGTTCTCGGATCAGGCACACAAAAGCTTGAGCAAATTGTTTCTGAATTATTTCCAAATGCTAAAGTTGCAAGACTTGACAGAGACAGCACGAGAAAAAAAGGATCGCTGGTATCTGTTTTGAAAAAAATAAAAAACAGAGAAGTAGATATTATAATAGGAACCCAGATAATTGCAAAAGGTCATGATTTTCCCAATATCACTCTGGTGGGAATTATTTGTGCAGATCTTTCTCTGAATTTTCCTGATTTCAGAGCAGGAGAAAAGACTTTTCAGCTTTTGGCTCAGGTAGCCGGAAGAGCAGGAAGAGGAGAACAAAAAGGCAAAGTAATACTTCAAACATATAATAATGATCATTTTTGTATTCAAGCAGCAGAAAAACAGGATTTTATAAAATTTTACGATACAGAAATTTTGTTTCGGAAAGCATTAAATTACCCGCCTTTTTCAAAACTGGTTCAAATAAAATTTTCAGGAAAAGATTTAAAACAGACAGAAAATCATGTAAAGCAAACTGGAGGAATTTGTCGTAAACTGATTAATATGCATACTGAATTTAAAAAAAATATTGAACAGCTTGGGCCCGTAAAATCTCCTATATTTAAAATAGCTGATAATTACAGATGGCAGCTTCTCTTAAAAGCAAAAGATATAAGTGTTTTATATAAATTTCTTCACCAGTTTTTATTTGTAGAATATTTGCCAATAAAAACTCCAAAAGTCAAAAGTGTTTTAGATGTTGATCCTTTCTTTATGATGTAAAATATTGACAGATAAGGAGACAGATTATGTGGGATAAAAAAGTGGATGTGCTTGTTATAGGTTATGGAGGAGCTGGAGCAGTTGCAGCAATTACTTCACATGATGAGGGAGCAGATGTATTAATTGTTGAAAAAATGGGTGTGGGGGGCGGAAATACCAATGTGTCTTTGGGTGGTTTTTTATGTTTAACAGATTTAAAAGAGGGGCGGAAATATTTAGAAGGGGTTATCTCCTGTGTATATGATACTGTAGATCAGGATGTAATAGATACTTTTGCAAAAGAGTGTTGTTATAACAGGCAGTGGGTAGAAGAACTCGGTGGAAAAACTCATTCGTATGGAGGGGCTGCCTATGGAGATATTCCTGGTGCATCTGTTGTTGAAAAGCGTTTGATAACAGGTGAAAATACAAAAAAAACAAACTCTTTCTGGGCTTTTTTAAAGGACCTGGTGGAAAAAAGAAGGATAGATACATGGTTTAATGTTCAAACAGAATCTCTTGTTATAAACAAGCAAAAAGAGGTTATAGGAGCAGAGGTTACTTCTGAGGGTAAAAAAGTCAGGATAAAAGCTGAAAAAGGAATTATTCTGGCTTGTGGGGGGTTTGAATATAATGAAAATATGAAAAAGAATTATCTCAAAGGATATCCATATTATTCTCTTGGATCCCCAGGTAATACAGGAGATGGAGTAGGGCTTGCTATATCTGCTGGTGCTGATTTATGGCATATGTCAAGTGTTTCAACTCCGCTTGGATTTAAAGCCTCAGAGCATGATGCAGCCTTTTTTATCCGTCCGTCAGCATATAGCTATATTTATGTTGATCAAACAGGAAAGCGTTTTGCTTCAGAATTTACTGATATTCATGCTTATAATAATATAGTTGATTTTTTTGATGTTGGTGGTCTTGTTTTTCCAAGAATTCCCTGTTTTATGATTTTTGATGAAAAAACAAAAAGTAAAGGCCCTCTTGCTATTTCAGCTCTGGGATATAATCGTGATCTTTATCAATGGTCAAAAGATAACAGCATGGAACTTGAAAAAGGCTGGATAGTTTCAGACGATACTATCGCAGGTCTTGCAAAAAAACTGGATTTAAAATCAGATGTGTTGCAGGAAACTGTAAAAAAATATAATACAGCTTGCGGCTTAGGCAATGACATTGAGCATGCTCGTCCCTCTGATAAACTTGTTTCTTTAGAAAATGGCCCATATTATGCTATGAAACTGAGCCCTACTCTTTTAAATACACAAGGCGGTCCGAAAAGAGATTCGTTTTCCCGTGTTATACGTCCAGATGGCAGTTATATTAAAGGGCTATATAGCATAGGTGAATTGGGATCAGTTTTTGGTCTGCTATATCAGGGAGGCGGTAATCTTGGAGAATGCATGGCTTTTGGAAGAATTGCCGGAAAACATGCTGCTTTAGAAAAATATATAACCGACCAAGCGGATCTATGACTTAAAAATCAAGAGGGCTTCTGGATTTTTTAATTGTCCTTGACCTGATAGTATGGGTATAAATCATTGTAGTTCTGACATCACTATGCCCCAAAAGTTCCTGAATAGTCCGGATATCATAATTAGCTGCCAGCAAATGACTTGCAAAACTATGTCGAAACGTGTGAGCAGTTGCACGTTTCGTAAGTTGTGACCTGTTAACAGCAGATTTTATAGCCTTTTGCATATGAGTATTGTGCAGATGAGAACGCCTGTATTCTTTTTTTGCAGCCACATAAGTCAAATTCTTAGCAGGAAAAAACCATTGCCATGGAAATTCTTTAGCAGCATTTTTATACTTTTTTTCTATGGCATCAAACATAAAAACCCCGGCATATTCAGCATTAATATCTTTAAGATGCAATTTTTTAACATTTTCAATCTGCTGTTTAAGTTCAGCAAGTATTGTTTCAGGCAAAGGCACTGTGCGGTCTTTCTTCCCTTTACCATCATGGATAGTCAGAATACCGGCATGCAAATTAAAATTACTAATTCTCATTTGCATGCATTCTGATAATTTTAAGCCACAACCATACAGCAGTTTTGCAATCAAACTATATGGATATCTCAATTTTGTAATCACAAGATCAATTTCTTCTCTTGAAAGAACCACAGGAATATATGGTTTTCTTTTTGCACGAACAACACCTTCAACTTTGCCAAATTCCTTGTTCAATATATTTCTAAAAAAGAACAACAACCCATTAAAAGCCTGGTTTTGTGCAGATGCAGAAACATGCAACTCAACAGTAAGATGGGTTAAAAATTTCTTTACATCTTCAGCGGATAATTCTTCAAGAGGCTTATGTTGTACAAATTTTTGGAATTTTTCAACCCACAGACTATAAGCTTTAAAGGTTTTTGGAGAATAATGCCGAACTTTAATTTCATTATTAAGCTGCTTATAAACATTATTCCATTGACTACAACCATAAGAGGTAATTTTTTCTTTGACCTCACTCTTTTTTTGAAGAGGCACTGCTTTTTTTGACCAATCCTGATATATATCAAAAATCTTATAATAAATAACTACTGAATCAAAAGCCTGTTTCTGTTGAATTTTAGATTGTTTTTTATCTTTAAGCTTATTAATAAACCTTGGCAGACTTTCAGAATTTTTTGGTTCATGTTTATACTTATGACAAAAATCAAGATAATATCTTAAACACTTTTTATAAGAATTATACTTCAGTAAAGAAACATTCTCTTTCTTTAGCAAAACAT
>DAOWNP010000283.1 GCA_030642545.1 Desulfobacteraceae bacterium
CAATCCCAAATCTGTTTGTTTTTTCTTTGGTAGAGTTGTATCAGCTATAGAAACAATTGAAAAGCTCAAAAGCAAAAGTGAAACAATCAATAATCCAATTAATTTTTTTTTCATTTTGACCCCCTGTTTTTAAATTTTTTTGGGTAAAGAATACATTTATAATCTCTTATTTGCCTTTTAATATAATTAATACAGCTCCTGAAAGCATTAATAATCCTCCGCAAAAACGTATGACAATATTTTTCTCATTAAAAATAATTCCACCGTAAACTATACTAATAAGAATGCTTAATCTTTTTACAGAAATCATATAAGCTGCTTTTGTAAGAACAATAGCATAACCATGACAAATAACATGAACAAAATAAAATAAACCGGTAAACAGACCGGCTACAGGCATTTTTGCAAATGTTTTTAGCTGGATTTTACCTGTTAGAAAAAAGGTTATTATAACGAACAGGTTAAGAGACAGAAAGAATGATACAGAAAAAAAAAGTGGTGAAGAGTGAAGAATCGCAACCTTGCCAATAACTGCAGCAAAACTGAACAAAAATGATAAAACAAGCATTATCCATGACCCGGTTTCTTTAAATATTGCCTTAAAAGGTTCAAAAAAGCCATAATTATTTATATCAATATTTAATATATAACCACCAATACATGTTGTAAAAATACCCAGAATTCCATAAATATTAGGCACTTCATCTAAAAACAGATATCCTGTTCCTATAATAAAAGTCGGTGTAAATGCAAGATAGGGAACTGTTAAAGACAAAGGAGATATTTTAATTGCTTTATTATAAAAAAGAAAACAAAATCCATTTAAAGGAATACCTATAATAAAATTAATATAAAATTCTTTATCAAGAGACGGCACATCTATAAAAAAAAGAGCTGTCAAAAACATTGGTATCGCATAAAACATAGGATACGATGTCATTTCATAATGAGAAAGATGAGAAAAGAATTTTTTTGCACAAGCATCTTGTGTTGCTGCTACAATTGCTGTCAAAAGTGATAAAACAAGCCAAAGATGAGTTGAAAATAATAAGGTCATAGAGAGTGAAATCTTTAATTTTGATAAATACTTTATTAATCTTAATAAAAAATTTATAAGATTAATAAAGCGAAACTATTACAAATTTAAACTTGCTGAATTATCTTTATAATATCATACCCAAACTCTTTTTTTTGCCATGCACTCAATTTTTCTAAGGAGTTCAATTTATCCATACTTACTTCTTTTTCTTCTGCAATAGATAGCAGCATAGCTTTATTAAATAAAAGAGGCGGATCTATGTTTAATTTTTCAGCCACATCATCTCTCCACAATTTTAACTTTTTTACTCTTTTAGATACATAAGGTTTTACAATAAATTTTTTCTTTTTGGGGTATTTAAACAAAGAATTTTCTTTACTGTTATGTGGAGTTGATATAATTTTCACCAGATTTTTGCCATACATGCTTAACTGTCTGCTGCTTAATATTTTAAGAGCCTTTATCTCTTTAATATTTGAAGGCAGTATTTGAGCAAGTTTAAAAAGAGCTTCATTATTAATAATTTTAAATAAAGGCTTGTCCTTTTTTTGTGCAATTGTTTTACGAAAAACAAGAAGATCTTCTAAAAATACAAGATGTTTTGGGTTTAATTTCATAGCTCCTTTGAAATTAAAAACCAAAGGTTTATTGTTAACATCTGCATGCTTTACCCTGCTTAGTTTCTTGCACTCTTCTGTAACCCATGAGTATCGTTTTTTTTCAATAAGTTCTTTTTTAACAATATAATATAGTTGTATTAAATATGTTACATCTGATACTGCATAATCTAACATCTCGCTTAATAATGGTCGTTGTGACCAGTCTTTTTTTTGAAACCTTTTATCAAGAACAACATTAAACCGATCGAATACTACACTTGAAAGCCCTGTTTTTGCTTTTCCTATAAATCTGCTGGCAAGCTCTGTATCAAAAAGATTATTAACAATAATACTATAATTTTTATAAAGAGACCTTATATCATAATCTGCTCCATGAAAAACTTTTATAATATTTTTATCTGAAAAAACCTGAGAGAGACTTTCTGTATTATCTATAGATAAAGGATCTATTATGAAATTTTTTAATGGTGTTGCCAGTTGAATAAGACAAATTTTTTCGTTATAATGAAACATTGAATCAGCTTCAAGATCAACGGCCAAAATTTTTTCTTTCTTACAGTAGTTTATGCAATCTGTAAGTTCATTGTCATTTTTTATAAATGTATAATCTGCTTGCATACTTTAATAATCTTAAAAAGAAGTTTTAACTTTTTTTACTTAAATTTTCTTGACCTATTGTTAAAAATTGACTAAAAATTTGTTTTCAATTGTTAAAATTTTTAGCTCTTTTGTCAATTCATTTATTAAATACAACAAAGATAAATTATGATAAATATTACATTTCCAGATAACAAAGTAATAAGTTTCGAAAATATACCTACAGGAACCGAGGTTGCCAAACAAATCTCAGAAGGTTTTGCCAGAAATTGTGTTGCAATGGAAATAAAAGATACCATTTTAGATTTAAGCACAAAAATCGAATCTGACTCTCTTATTAAATTTATTACAACAAAAGACCCTGAAGCTGATGCTATTTTACGGCACAGCACAGCCCATGTTATGGCTCAGGCTATACAGACTATTTATAAAAATGCAAAACTTGCCATAGGTCCTGTTATTGAAGATGGATTTTATTATGATATTGATATGGAACCTGTTTCAGAAGATGATTTTGGTAAAATAGAAGCTGAAATGAAAAAAATTATTAAATCAAAACATGCTTTTATAAAAAAAACTGTATCCAAAGAAGAAGCTTTAAATTTTTATAAAGATGAACCATATAAACTTGAGATTATTTCTGAGCTTGAAGATGGCACTATTTCATTATATTCTCAAGGAGATTTTACTGATCTGTGCAGGGGGCCTCATGTGCCTCATACAGGGTTTATAAAAAGTTTTAAACTCATGAAAATATCAGGTGCCTACTGGCGGGCAGATTCCTCAAAACAACAACTTCAAAGAATATATGGAACCGCCTTTTTTGATAAAAAAGCGCTGAAAAAACATTTAAATATTATTATTGAAGCTCAAAAACGGGATCATAGAAAACTCGGCAAAGCGCTTGATCTTTACAGTTTTCATGAAGAAGCCGCAGGCATGCCTTTTTTTCATCCCAAAGGCATGGATATTTACAATACTCTCCTTGATTATTGGAGAATAGAGCATAAGCTGGCAAATTATGTTGAAATAATGACCCCTTTAATGTTAAACCGCAATCTCTGGGAAAAAAGCGGGCACTGGGCAAATTATCGAGAGCACATGTATACCTCGGTAATAGATGAAAATGAATATGCTATAAAGCCTATGAATTGCCCTGGATGTATGCTTTTATATAAATCAAAATCTTATTCATACAAAGATTTTCCTTTAAGATTTGCAGAGATCGGTCTGGTTCACAGGCATGAATTAAGCGGTGTATTGTCCGGTCTGTTTAGAGTAAGAGCATTTCATCAGGATGATGCACATATCTTTATGAC
>DAOWNP010000091.1 GCA_030642545.1 Desulfobacteraceae bacterium
ATGGTTATTGCTATGAGTAAAGTTTCAAAATTAAAAAAAGTAGATTCGGCTGGAAAGGCAAAGCAGTTGATCGTACTTGTACAATTAAGTATAAAAACTCTGAACTAAAACGTATAAAAAAGGAACGAAACAAATATAAGTAGGAGCGGAAAGACCATCTAACATACTTTTTTTGGTCAGGACTGCGTAAGCAGGATGTAGAGATTTAAAAAATTCAAAATTTTCAAAAACTTCTTTAGTAATAGTGTATACAATTGAATCAGGCACTTTGGCAGATGTAACAAACGTAGCTTTTACACCAAATGTGTCAACATCAGAATCATTTTTAGCACCAGGATAAAGTTTACAGGGAATAAACGATTTAGCATAATATGGGAACTCTTTAAGAAGTGTGTCAATACCAGTAACATTAACAAAACGCACCTCTCTTTTTCCTGCTGTAGCTTCTTTGATAGCACCACTTGGATGACCTACAGTATAAAAGAACGCATCAATTCTGCCATCCTGCAAAAGTCCTGCTGATTCAGATGCTTTTATACCCTCTGCATCCATATCTTTATTGTAATCAAGACCAACAGCAGCAAGAGCATCAATAGCATTTTGACGATGCCCTGACCCTGGGTTGCCTATATTAACCCGCTTGCCCTTAAGATCTTTTATGTTTTTAATATTTGCATCAACAGCAGCAACAATTGTAACAGATTCAGGATGGATACTAAAAACAGATAAAAGATCTTTTTGATACCCTTTATTGCTCCATTCAGCAAGACCGTTAATGGCCTGGTACTGCCTATCTGACTGAACAATACCAAAGTCAAGATCACCTGACAAAATTGCATTTACATTAAATACAGAGCCACCGGTAGACTCGACTGTACAACGAATTTTGTATTTATCCCGTTTTTTATTAACAATTTGTGCGATAGCTCCTCCGGTTGGATAGTAAACGCCGGTTATTCCGCCTGTGCCAATAGTAATAAAGGTGGCTTTGGGTTCTTTTTTTGATTTCACAGCAGAATGTTTTGCTTGCTTGAATTCTTCTGCTTTCTGTTCCTCGCAACCGGTAAAAAGAAAAAAAACAGACAGTAAAACAATTCCTGAAAGTAAAACTTTTTTCATATAACTCCTCCTGTTTGCATAGACAACCTGTTAAGTAATAAATTTATTTTAAATAATTTGTTACTGTTAAGATTGGGTTCTGAAATGTCAGAATAGAACGTTATTAATTTAGAGATTTCAACTTTAGTGTATAAAAAAAGTGTAACTTTCTTTGGTTTGTCCACCTTCCTAATCTTAATAATGTTAGTTATCTGAAAATTTATTTTTTAAAAAAACTACATGAAAATGATTAATTTATAATAAAAAAAAACAGGATTGGCAACTATTATCTGCAACAATTCTCATTATGGTTTCAATTCAACTATCGTGGTTAATAAGGAACGTGGACAAAACTTTCTTCCGCAATTATACATCATAGATTCAGGTCATCTTTGCCCGATCTAAAATCACAAAAACATCAAAAGAGCAAGCTATTCCATCTGTTTTTGAGTTTTCAGATCAAACAAATCTAACTCTAAATCTATGCGCCTACTTGTGGAAGTTATTCCATCCACGTTCCTAACCTGTTGAAAATACATTGGCAGAAACAACCAATTTAAGGATTTGAAGATTGTTCTTTTACATAATGAAAATTGCTGTATTATATGTATTGTTTTGTCAATGTTCCTTAAATTTCATTTGACACATAAAACCATATCGTATATTTAGTTAAAATAACTAAAATCTATTATCAATACTTTCGCCAATTTAAAAAATGAAGTAAAAAGACTTGATACTCTGATCATAACATATTAACTATTTTAACTATTTTAATATGATACTTTTTCATTTTCTTAAGGATTATCAGGACTATACTGTGTTTTGTCCTTGTTCCTAAGTTATTTTGCGAAAAATTATGTTTATTTTTGCTCAGATACTCAACAGGCTGTTACGGAATAAAAATTTCTAAAAGTTCAAGGCAAAAAATCAATTTAATCGCAGGCATACTCGTTGTATTTTCCGGATTAAATTGATTTTTTAACGCAGAAGTTGGATAAATTAGCGTTTTGCATCCGCCTGTCGGGCAAAGATGACTTGAATCTATTATGTATAATTGCGGAAGAGCCATTTTGTCCGCGTTCCTAAGATAAGGAATGTGAAAGTTATTTTGTCCACGTTCCTTAAGGGTTCACCCAAAAATAAGTTCGCAATTTTAAGTGTTGAGGCGACTGCCTGGCAAGGCACGAAAACGTAGGAATATCAAGATATTTCTGCGCTTTCGTAACGTAGTCAGGTAGGATGGATCGACGCTTAAAATGTAGGGTTATTTTTGGGCGAGTCCTAAGCACTAAATAAAAATATTTTAATCACACTAAGAAATAAGGAGCAAAATCATGTCCATTACAAAAGGTCCTCTTACTGGAATAAGAGTTCTTGATTTAACCCAGGCTCATGCCGGTCCTTTTGGTACAATGCTGCTTGGTGATTTAGGAGCTGAAGTTATTAAGCTTGAACCTCCTCCAGGAGAACTTTTGAGACTGGGAGATCCTAAAGTTGCTATTTCAAGTTATTATTTTACAGGATTAAACAGAAATAAAAAAGGAATGGTACTTGATTTAAAACATGAATTAGGGAAACAGGCTTTTTTAGATCTTGTAAAAAAATCAGATATTGTTTATTCAAATTACAGGGCAGGAGTACCGGAAAGGCTTGGTATTGATTTTGAATCTCTATCAAAAGTAAATCCCAGAATAATTTGCTGCGATATAACAGGATATGGTAATACAGGTCCTTATAGCGGATACCCTGCCTTTGATATAATAGGGTGTGGGCATAGCGGAATACTAAGTTTGTCTGGTGATCCTGAAACAGGTAAAAATCTGATACCAGGAGGAATTGCCATGGCAGACATGATGGGTGGAATTTTTGGAACCATGTCTGTTTTAAGTGCCTTATTTAAGAGAAATCGTGATGGCAAAGGAATGAAAGTGTCTGCCAATTTACTGGATTCTCTTCTTGTTATGCAGCAGGTAATGTTTCAAAACTATTATCTTACAAATAATAAGCCAGGACTTCAGGGACGGCGTCATCTTCTTACTGCTGGATACGGTATATATGATACAAAAGATGGAGTCATAACACTTGCTTCTGTAAGACATGCAAAAGCCATGAGAGCTCTTGGGATTGGGCATCTTTTAGAAGATGATAAATTTAAAACGAGAACAGATAGAATAATAAACCGAGATGAACTGGATAAATATTTAGAAGATATATTTCTCACAAAAACATCAGATGAGTGGATAAAATATCTAAGAGACGAAAACGATATTCCATGTGGTCCTGTATTAAATTATGAAGATGTTATTAATGATCCACAGATTATCCATAATAAAATGATAATAGAGATGGAGCTTCGAGGGGAAAAATATAAAACAATAGGTTCTATTTTTAAGCTAAGAGATAAAGAGTCCAAAATATGTGGTGATCCTGATCCTCCTCCTGATCTGGGGCAACACACAGTTGAGATATTAAAAAATATTTTGCACTATCCTGATGATAAAATTAAACAAATACTTAAAGAGAATGATGATTCTATACCAGAGCTCAAAAAAAGATTAATGAATATGGATATAGGAGATCAGATAGATGATTTAAAAGAAACAGTTATGGAAGCTGCAGGGGCCACGAAATAATTATAAATTTTAAGGAGAAATAAAAAATGGCTATTACAAACGGGCCTCTTAGCGGCATTAGAGTAATTGATATGAGTCAGGCACATGCAGGACCTTTTGGCTCAATGCTTCTTGGTGATTTAGGAGCTGAAATAATAAAGCTTGAACCTCCTACAGGAGATCTTATACGATTTGGTGATCCCAATGTTACAACATTTAATTATTATGTTTTATCTTTAAACAGGAATAAAAAAAGTATAATATTAGATATAACATCAGAGCTTGGCAAAAAAGCATTTTACGATATTGTTAAAAAAAGTGATGTTGTGTATTCAAATTTTCGAGCTGGGGTTCCTAAAAGACAGGGATCAGATTATGAAACACTCAAAAAAATAAATCCTGATATAATACGGTGCAATATATCAGGTTATGGAGAAACAGGTCCGTATGAAGCATATCCTGCATATGATATTATTGCATGTGGTCATAGCGGGCTTTTAAGTATTTCTGGAGACCCTGAAACCAATAAAGCTGTTATTCCGGGAGGGATTGCTTTTGCTGATATGATGGGTGGAATTTTTGGAGCTTTATCTATTCTTTCAGCTTTGATAAGCAGGGATAAAGATAAAACAGGGGTTGAAGCTAATGTAAATTTATTAGATTCTCTTGTATTTATGCAAAAAGTGATGTTTCAGCATTTTTTTACTGGGGGAGGAGAGCCAGGTTTTCAGGGAAATAGACACACAATACTTCCAACTTATGGTATTTTTCCAACAAAGGATGGTAATATAACAATTGCTCCTCCTACAAATGATAATTTACTTATAGATGTGATGGGTCTTGGTTGGATGCTTAAAGATTCTAAGTTTGATAATGTTGTAAGCAGGGTCATAAACAGACCGGAGTTCACAGAAATTTTTGAAAAAAAAATGCTGGAAAAAACAACTAATGAATGGGTGAAAATATTCAGGGATGAAAACGATATCCCGTCAGGACCTGTATTAGATTATGATGATATTGCCAGTGATCCCCAGGTAGCTCATAATGAAATGGTAAAAGAGATGGAGTTAAAAGGAGAAAAATACAAAACAATAGGTTCTGTTTTTAAATTTTCAGATCCTGTAAAAGGAGAAGCTGAACCTGCTCCTGACCTCGGTCAGCATACATCTGAGATATTAAAGAATCTTCTTGGGTATTCAGACGAGATAATAGAAAAAATCAAAATAGAAAGCGATGCGGCAAAATCAAAGATGAAGAGTTATAAGGAAGAGTAAAAAAATGATTGGTTAGGAACGTATAAAAAATTTATTCGTGATTAACCAATCAAGTACAGTAGGAACGTGGATGAAATAAAATAGGTAAAATAGACAAAATACGGGAAAGTTTAATTAGACCAAAGATAATAAAATCCCGTTGAAAAGATATTTACCTGTTCCATGCCGCAAAAATTTATTAATGATATTTTTTTACCTTCATACTGCGTTGTTGTATTGTTATAAATATTATCTTCAGGGTACATGTTTCTTCGATATACAACAACCTTTGATGCCTTTGAAAGCCCAAATTTTATTTTAGCTTTTTTAACTGCATCACTTAAATAACCTATCTCATCTATAAGACCAACTTCAAGTGCTTCATCTGCCAAATAGATTCGGGCTGTTGAAATATTTTTTACTATATCTTTATTAATATTCCTGTGTTTAATAACCAGATCCATAAAACGATTGCTTAAATTCTTATTTAAAGTATTAAAAATATTTTTTTCCTCTTCTGTTTTATTGCGAAAAGGTGAACCCATATCTTTATTTTTTCCTGATTTATCTACATCTATTTTAATCCCAAGTTTATCTAACAACCCGCTAATTTTATAATGAACATATATTACACCTATAGAGCCAGTTATTGTTGTGGGATGTGCCATTATATAATCTGCTGGAAGTGAAATATAATACCCTCCAGACGCTGCTACACCCATCATGCATACAATAACATTTTTCTTTGTCCTTTCCTTAAAAGATTTTATTTCATGATACAAAATATCACTTGCTGTAACAGTCCCACCTGGTGAATCAATCTTAAAAAGAACTGCCTTAATATCTTCATCCTTTTCGGCTATTTTAAGTTGAGATACTATTTCCTGAACCATGCTTGGTTTAGATCGCATTAAACCCTTTTTTACCATATCAGAGATAATCCCTTTAACAGGAATTAAAAGTATTTTATCTCTATCCTCCCCCTGAAGCACATACTCTTTTAAAGGCACAGTATTATCAGTAAAAAGTGAATTCTTTGGCATAAAACAACCACATAGCATAAAAGCTGTTATCATGAAAAAAAATATTTTTTTAAATATCATTTTTTCTCCATAAAACATAAAAAGATTAATTTTAAAGATTTTTTATAGAGTATAAAAGTAGTCTAAGCTTTTTGTCCATATTCTGCATTAATCAAAGAAATGCAGAATATAGACTATAATATACAGTTTAGTTTACGAAAAATTTATAAAATTTCTACTACTTATCTAACTTTTTCCTCAAAGTTTGCAGGAGTAACAATAGAACCAAATCTGTTTTTTAAAACAAGAAGCTCCTCTTTCTGTTTTTTTAAGACATCAAACAGCATCTTCGGAATATTTTCTTCTTTTCCATATGCATCAGCCTGAAGATCTATTCTAACTATAATTTTATCAATATATAAAGAGAACTGTTTAGTATAAAGCTCTTTTGAGTAATCCTTATCAATTATGTTTTTAAACAGATCTTTGAGATCTTCATATCTCGGCATACACCCAATAGGTGTGCATACTGCCTGTACCTCACCATGTACATATCTGTCAAGCCATGCCAGCCAAACTTTTACATCTTTTTTTTCACCAAGCAGCTTTTTAGATGATCCGCCCCGTGCACTTTCTGTAAGAAAATAATTAAGACCAGCAATGACAGGTTTTTTGTTTTCATCTATTTTTTTATTCCCAAAAAAATTAAACTGGGCTTTCATATAGTCTCCAAGAGCACCTGGAATAAAAGGAGCATTTGCCCAGGGAGCACGCTTTATTCCAACTGCACCTACTTCTGTAGCTGTAGCAGCTGAGACTATACATGCACCAATCACGACTCCCTCATCAGAAGTTTTAGCTGTCCATACAGGAGGCATGGTATCACTATCTCTACCACTATATGTAATAATTCTAATTTCAACTCCAGCCGGATTTTCAGCATCTTTTTCAGAATAATTTGAAAGTTCTTTTGAAGCTATAGTACAACGAGCATTGGGATGAGAAAGAGGTATCTTTTTTCCGTTTTCATCAACCATCCCTTTTTTCCATTCACCTTGAAAATTTCTACCTTTTACTGGTGACTCTTCACCATTTCCATTCCAGTGAGGAACATCATTATCATCAATAAGAACATTTGTCCAGATAACCTCAGCACCAGGATTTCTAAGCTTATCCATGAGAATTGGATCACCAGCCAAATTTACATCCTCAACAATTCCAAATATTCCACATTCCGGATTTATAGAGCGAATTGAACCATTTTTATCAATCCACATCTGAGCAAGATCATCTCCAACAAAATACGTTCCTGCCATTGCAGTTGTTGTTTTTCCACAACCACTCGGAGCTGCACCAGCACACCATGTAACACGACCATTAGGTCCCTTTATACCAGTAATAAACATATGCTCAGCAAGTGCCATATCATTTCCCTGATACACAGCTTTATCAACAGCAAACCTGTGATTACCCTTTTTCATCAGCAGAGTATTTCCAGCATAAGTACAATTAAAACTATATGTAGTTTGATGGCTTCTATCCATAAACACTCTTGCATTAGGAAGATCTTCTGTTCTGTTTAGACCTTCACTATGAATATTACAGAAAAAATATCCAAGCTTATCAACTTCTTTTTCAAAATTATCAAATGAGTTCCTGTAGAGAATTTCAGCACTATGAAGAACATACGCTGAACTGGATATTTCAAGAGCAGGATTTGAAGCAGGAGAGCCAACAGGTCCACGCATGTAAAACCCTACTATCATTGTTTTTCCATGCATAATCCCTTTCATATGCTGATCAACTGTTTTTAAGGCATCATCTCTTAACATTTTTTTAGCAAGAGAACTGGTCTGTTCATTCTCATTGACAATATAAAAAGTGCGGTCAACAATACGCCCCTGTTCATCTTTAAGATCGTAATGAATTGTATGCCCATCCATGGCAAGTTTTTTTTCTTCACCTTTTTTAAGAGCAATATCTCTTACAACCTGTCTGTCTTCTTCTGAACCTGTAAGTATAACCACAGAATCAGGCTCACACATGGAAATTGCATTTGCAATTTTCAACAAAACTTCAGGATTTTTTATTCTGCTGATTTTTGACCTGTTTTTACTATCCATTTTTGCATCAAATATTACCTCGGCTTCTTTTAAATCACTTATCCCGCCAAGCTCACTTACAATATCAACACCTTTATTTCTAAGCAACATGTTTTAACTCCTCATCAATCTGCCGCATAATCTAAATATACAAACAAAATAGATTATTAAGCTGTATTTCACATATAGCCGCATAATCTATTTTAGGTTCATAGTAAATAATACTGCTAATAATGCAACCAGCATAATCTATTTTAGGTTCATAGTAAATAATACTGCTAATAATGCAACCAGCACAATCTATTTTTTTAGCACTACCATTTGCAAGTCATTATTTTTCATGCACAATGTATAAAAAAATAATATCAGTGTGTCAATATTTTTATGCTTTATATAGGTGAATTTCATTGTAACAGATAAAAAAAACTACTTTATGCAGTTCAATTGCCTGCCAGCACAATAAATACAATAATTTATGGACAGTTAATTTTTCGACAGGTTGCCTGCTGCATGAAAATTTCTTCTATGTTCAAGGCGGAAAATTATTTTGACCACAGGCATACGCCGTTGTATTTTCC
>DAOWNP010000313.1 GCA_030642545.1 Desulfobacteraceae bacterium
CCTGTATCACCTATCACAGGTACTAAGTTTGAAAATGCCAAATCCACAAAAATGGTTCACATTGTAGAATTTACAGCAGATCTTATCAAGCATGGTAAATTGAATTTAGACAAAAGCAGAAACGATCATTTAAATATAACCTTTCATGACTCATGTAATACTGCAAGAGGTATGGGTATGCTTGATGAACCGAGATATATTATAAACAATGTTTGTAATAATTTTCATGAAATGCCTGCAAATACAATCCGAGAACAGACTTTTTGTTGTGGCAGTGGTTCTGGATTAAACGCAGGAGAAGACATGGAGCTTCGTATGTGCGGCGGTTTACCAAGAGCAAATGCTGTAAAACACGTCCATGAGAAACATGGTGTAAATACTCTTGCCTGCATTTGTGCTATTGACCGAGCTGTTTTTCCTGATCTTATGGATTACTGGGTGCCAGGTGTTGAAGTAATAGGACTTCATGAGATGGTGGCAAATGCTCTGATTTTCCCTGGAGAATGCAAACGAACAACAGATCTCCGTGGTGAACCATTGTTAGGAATGGAGGATGAAACTGATGAATGATAAAAGTAAGATCATCGCCGGTTTAGTAATATTTTTTATAATATTTGCTTTTCCAATTTGGTATAATATGTTTCAATCCAAGCCGGCTCCGGAACTAACTCTAACAGATAAGGCAAAAGCTGCAAAAGAGTGCGTCAGGTCAAAAGAGTATATGAAAAAAAATCATATGCAGATCCTGGATGTATGGCGGGACAAAGTGGTAAGGCAGAATCTAAGGGTTTATGTAAATACAGAAGGCAAAGAATTTAAAATGAGCCTTTCAAATACCTGCTTGGACTGCCATTCCAATAAAGCTGAATTTTGTGACAAATGTCATGATTATGCTTCAGTTAAACCATATTGCTGGGATTGCCATATAGATAACCCGAAGGAGAAGAAGTAATGGAAAACAGTAAAAGAATCTTCTTGAAAATAGCTGGAGTTTCAGCTCTGGGTTTAGGGACAGGAATATTAACTCCTAATGTATTTGCATCATCAGCCCATAAAAAAGAGCCTGAATTCAAAACAAATTCAGATGCTCTTACTGCAAAACGTTGGGGAATGGTAATAGATACAAGAAAAATTGAATCTTCTGATGATCTGGAGCCAATTATAAACGCTTGTAACAAAATACATAATATTCCGGAAATTAAAAATTATAAACATGAAATTAAGTGGATATGGGAAGAGGAATTTAAACATGCTTTCCCAACTAAGGAAAATAAATATTTAAATGAAAGAATACAAGACCTTCCTTTTCTTGTATTATGCAATCAGTGTGAGAATCCTCCATGTGTCAAAGCTTGTCCAACTAAAGCTACATTTCAACGTGATGATGGTATCGTTTTGATGGATTTTCACAGGTGTATTGGCTGCAGGTTTTGTATGGCTGCATGTCCCTATGGATCAAGAAGTTTTAATTTTATAGATCCAAAAGAACATATAAAGTCAGATGTTTATAATCCTGAGTTCCCGAGAAGAACAAAAGGGGTTGTTGAAAAATGTAACTTTTGTGCGGAAAGACTTGCTGTTGGAAAAAAACCGGCATGTGTTGAAGCATCTAATGGAGCAATCATTTTTGGTGATCTTGAAGATCCTGATTCAGAAATCAGAGAAGTATTAAATTCAAATTACACTATTCGGCGGAAACAGGGTCTTGGTACAGGACCTTCTATTTTCTATATATTATAAGAGGTGGTTATGCTTGAAACTGCACTTAAAGGAAGCAATAAATATTGGGGATTGGTAATTGGATTGCTTATCCTTATAGGTATAGGTTTTACTGTATACCTTAAGCAATTCAGTGTTGGTCTGGGTATAACCGGCATGAGCAGAGATGTTTCATGGGGCTTTTATATAGCTCAATTTACCTTTCTTGTGGGTGTTGCCGCAGGAGGTGTAATGCTGGTTTTACCTTATTATTTACATGATTATAAAGCATTTGGCAAAATAACTGTTTTAGGTGAATTTCTTGCTGTTGCAGCTATCTGTATGTGTTTGATGTTCATTATAGCAGATCTGGGTCAACCCATGCGGGCAATGAATGTTATACTGCATCCTACTCCTGGATCAATGCTTTTTTGGGATATGATAGTTTTAAACGGATATCTTTTTTTGAATATTGTAATAGGATGGGTAGTTCTTGAATCTGAAAGAAATTCAGTGCCTCCTCCAAAATGGATTAAACCGCTTATATATCTTTCAATTCCATGGGCATTTGGGATTCATACAGTAACAGCATTTTTGTACTGTGGTCTTCCAGGAAGAGGTTTTTGGCTCACAGCAGTACTTGCTCCAAGATTTCTGGCATCAGCATTTGCAGCAGGACCTTCCTTTTTAATACTTTTATGTTTTATTATTAAAAAGTATACAAACTTTGATCCTGGAACAAAAGCAATAAGAAATCTTTCCAAAATAATAGCATATGCATTAATTGCAAATATATTTTTCTTTCTCTGTGAAGTGTTTGTTGCTGTTTACAGTGGTATTCCTGAACATATAGATCATCTGAAATATCTGTTTTTCGGATTGCATGGACATGGAATACTCGTTGGATGGATGTGGACATCCATGATTTTTATGGGAATTGCAATAATACTTCTTGTAAATCCAATTACACGAGAAAATGATTCTATATTGATTATTTCCTGTGTTTTGGTTTTTATAGGAACATGGATTGATAAAGGGCTTGGTATGATTTCAGGTGGATTTGTTCCATCACCGCTTCATCATGTCACAGAATACGCTCCATCATTTTATGAATTATTAATTACCATGGGGGTGTATGCAGCCGGTATTTTAATTTTAACCATATTATTTAAAATAGCGGTTAGTGTTAAAGAAGAGGTCTCTTAGGGTGTGAAATACGCATAAAACAATCAATATTTAACGAATTATTATTTAATTCAAATAGTAAAAAAACAAAAAAGTACAATATTTAATAAATATTGTACTTTTTTTGTTACCAGCCCAAAAGTTTTATAAAATTTTCTGCATTTTTAAAGCAGCATGTTAATTTCATTTTTATTTAAGCCTGTTTTTTTATTTTTCTTCTCCATACAAAATGGTGCATTGAGTTTTTTAGAAGAGAA
>DAOWNP010000212.1 GCA_030642545.1 Desulfobacteraceae bacterium
TCTAACCAGCTTCCAGAAGATATGATAGCAGAACTGAAAACTTTGGCTAACAAAAAGGATGTCCCTTATCAGAGCTTGGCAAAAATGTATCTTGCTAGACAGATTGCACTTGAACGTAGCTCATTGGGTGCTTTTACCAAAAAAAAGTAAAAATAAAGTTTATGCCCAACAATCGCATACACTCTGACACCCAAAGCCGGTGTTTGTCAAGCAAGTTGTCGCCTAAATCAAAATTATTTTTCTAACCTATGTGAGTTTTTTTAAGGTATTGCAGGATAGTTGACAAGTTTAGATAGGGGAACCCCCCATTTTTTTACTTCTAACACATATTATTTGAATAGACAGGTTTTTTTATTACCTTTTTTTTCTCTATAAGATTCCAAAAAAGGTGTTCATCTATGGTTGTAGAAGAACAAAGAGCAATAAATAATAGAATAATAAAAAAGAAAAAACCTAAGTTATAGCTAATATCTCCGAGAGGATACAATTTAATAAGAGCTACTAATAAACTGAGCATATATACATCAAGCATTCCCCACTCTTCTATAGAATTATGACTTAGCATAAGTTTTGGAAGATAATCAGGATAATGATTTAATTTAAGACACAGGGAAATAATAAAAACAAGTATAATTTTAGCAAAAGGGAATAACAGGCTGGTTAATATTATTACCAGGTGAACAAAGAAATATTCTTTATTATAAAACAGGAAAATTATATCAAAAATAGAATGGCTTTTTTCAGATCCCATAAGATTGAATTTCATTAAAGGCATAAAAAAAGCGGGGATAAATAGTAATATAGCAGTAATACTTAAAGCAAGAGATCTGTTTACAGAATCTTTTTTGTGAGTATAGAGTTTACATCCACATCTTGGGCACAAAAGAGTATACCCTGATTGAATATTTATATGGTTGAGCAATAAATCACAACTATTGCAGATTATCATTTTTGAACTATCTGCTTTTTGAAATTTATCATCTTTCATTTTTAAAATATTACAAAAAAGCTTAATAGTGTCAAGAGTTTATTCTTCAGGGCAATTGCATCAAAATCCGGCACGCTTTTTGATGCAATTGCCCTGGTTTATTCTTTTTTTAAGAGTTTATTGATTTCAGGATAGTTTTCAATGGCTTTTATAAATTGTTTTGTTCTTTGGGTCAATCTTTGGTTAACAACCCATAGAAGTTTTTTCATAATATTATAACCCATTAAGCTGTCATTATCCATAAGCTCAAACAGGGTGTCTGCTTTTATTGATAAAACTTCACTTGTCTGGGAACATATTGCATCTACCATAAAATCTTGTCCTCCAAGCATGGCTATCCATCCAAAAGATTTGCCTGGTTTTATAGAATCTAATGTAATCGTAACTTCTTCTGAAATTTGTTTTTCCAAAAGCACTTTACCTTTTTTTAACATATAAAACATATCTGCAGGATGACCTTCACAAAATACCAGTTCAGATTCACTATATGTTCTAATCTCAAGAGAAGGAAGAATCTTTTTTATCATATTATCTGAAAGATATTGAGTTAAAGCAATTGTTTTAAAATCATCTATTGTAACCATATAAAACCTGTAAATTTAAAATATTATTGTTGTAACAGTTTAATAACAAAGAAGATAACTGCTATAAAAAATGTGCTGAGGGCTGCTGTTAATCCGATGGGAACTGTTTTAGTTTCTAAAGCACAAATAGCTTTTGTTTTTAATCTATCTGTTTTCTGCTTGTTTTTAATAAAAACAAAACCATATATATTAATTAATATGTTTGAAATTTTAAATGGTAAATTTTTTCCTGTTTTACAGATAAAATTTGTTAATTTTATCGCAATAATCTCATTGCAGACTCTGTTTAATAAATTTAAACTATAATCGGCAATTTTATAAAATTTTTCTCCTCCTTTTCTGTAAAACCAATCAAAATCAAGATTTATTGATTTTGTTTCAGACGGGTAATATCCTGATCGTATCAAGAAATAGAACGCTAAAGCACCAAACATAAGAAGCTGGAGCTGGCTTGTTACATGAGTAATTGTATATGGTATATAATTGACTTCATATGGAAGTATACTATAAAGATAATTTGGAAACAGACCTATAAATATACATGCAAAAGATCCTATACCCATGGCACAAAGCATATTAAATGGTGCTTCTTTTGTTTTAAATTCGCTTTTTTTATTAAAAAACATGAAATAGGGAACTTTTATGCCGGCATAAACAAAAACTCCTGCAGAAGCAAATTCAAGAGCAAGCCATACAAAAGCAAGCTTGTTGTGGGCTGCCGCAGAAATTATCATTGATTTGCTTATAAATCCTGAAAAAAGTGGAACAGACATAGATGCAGCGCCTATAATACAACAAATGCATGTAAAAGGCATGTATTTATATAGTCCTCCCAAATCAGTACATTTTATTTTACCTGTAACATGTAATACTGCACCTGCTGACATAAATAGTAAAGATTTGTACAGGATGTGACAAAATGCATGGGAAACTGTACCGTTTATGGCAAGAGTTGTGCCTATTCCTATGCCGCACATCATAAATCCTATCTGATTAATAAGACTATATGCAAGTACCCGTCTTATATCATTTTCCAGAATAATAAAAAAAAGAGGAATTGCAGTCATAAATACACCAAGCCATATAAGAGATTCTGTACCTGGAAATATTCTTGCCATAATATATACAGCACTTTTTGTAGTAAATGCACTTAAAAAAACAGCTCCTGTTGCAGTTGCTTCAGGATATGAATCGCTGAGCCATGAATGAAGCGGACAGATGGCAGCATTTATGGCAATAGATAAAAAAATGAGATATGATTCTATATTAGAGAGTGTTAAAAGCTCTATTTCCATTGAACCGGTTTTATTTACATAAAGTACAATACCGGTTAGAAGACATAACCCACCAAAGATGTGAACCAGTATATATCTGAAACCTGCTGCTGTGGCTTTTTCTGTTTTTCCTGCAAAAATTAAAAATGCAGAAGCAACTGCCATTATTTCCCAAAAAATATAAAGGGAAAAAAAGTCGCCGGCAAAAGTTACACCGAGAGCTGATCCTGCATAAATAAACGCACAAATATGTGCGACATTATCTTTTGATTTCAGAGCAAACAAAACTGCTATAAACGATACAATAGAAAAAATATAACCGAATATTCTACTTAACCTGTCCATTTTGCAAAGTGTCAGCTTATAGTCAAGAAAATTAATTATAAAATGATCTCCAGCAGAGATATTTATAATTAAAAGCAGGGCAATAACCGGAAGCAAAAGCATATAAGTGTTTTTAATTTTACCATTTAAAAAAGGTATTAAAAAAGCACCAAATATAAGTATAAAAGCTGGATGACAATATATGTTAAGATCTGTCTGAACCATAGGTTTAATTCTTATATTTTTAAAAGTTTAATAAAAAAAACAATACAATTTACTATTTTTTATCATAGTAATTTTCATCTCTTTTGATGAACGGGCTTATTAATTTTGCTATAAAAATTAAAAGAACACAGGATACAAAACCATATACAGCAAAAAAAACGGGATAATTTTCCCAGTAAAAATCTCCATGTTTTTTAATAAAAAAATCTGAAACAAATAAAATTCCTAAAAACAAATAAAATATTTTAAGAGGTGTTTTAATATTTTTTTTCATAATAATTAATTACCAAAAATATCCAAAATAGCTGTTTGTGCTAAGTTGTAAAATGGTTGAGGATAAATAAACAGTATAAAAGTTGCTCCTGCTGTAATAACAATTGGTACAAGACACCATATTGGTGCTTCTTTATAACTTATAAATGTATTACTGGTTTTTGGTTTCAGGAAAAAAGCCGTATATATTATTGGCAAAAAATATGCTGCGTTTAATAATGAACTTATTAAAATAACAGCAAGCATGGTGTATTGTTGAGCTTCTACAGCTCCTGATACAAGATACCATTTGCTTATAAAACCGCAAAAAGGAGGAAGCCCGATAATGCTCAATGATCCTATTAAAAAAGCTGTCATGGTAATTGGCATGGCACGGCCTATGCCCTGCATATCGCTTATGTTTTTTATTCCGGTTGTTACAAATATTGCACCTGCACAAAAAAACAGGGTTATTTTTCCAAATGCATGCATGGATATATGGAGCATGCTGCCTGAAAGGGCTGATTTTGATAATAAACCAACACCAAGAATTATATAGGAAAGCTGGCCTATTGTTGAAAATGCCAGTCTGCGTTTAAGGCCGTTTTGCGAAAGGGCTATGAGCGAAGCTGTTATTGTAGTTATAGCAGCTATAGTACAAATTATTTCGCCGAGATTTAAAAGTTTTAAATAATTTATGCCAAAAACAGATATAAAAACTTTTACAATACAAAAAGCTCCGACTTTTACAACTGCAACAGCATGCAAGAGTGCACTAACAGGTGTAGGGGCAATCATTGCAGCAGGAAGCCAACTGTGCAGGGGCATTACAGCTGCTTTTGCAAACCCGAAAAGAAACATTAGCATCAAAGATACAGATAGAAAAGGTGAAATATTTTGACCTGTTAACATTCCTGTATCTGTAAATTCAAGGCTGCCTGTAATGGAATAAATAATTACCATGGCAGGTAAAAGAAGACCTATGGATGAGCCAACTATATAAAACAGATATTTCCTGCCGGCTTTTTTTGACTCTTTGTTTTGATGATGAGTTACAAGTGGGTATGTTGCAAAAGATAAAAGCTCATAAAAAAGATACATGGTAAATAAATTTCCGGAAAAAGCAACTCCTGTTGTAAAACAAATAGATAAGGCAAAAAAGCAGTAATATCTTGTTTGGCTGTGTTCATCTAATTTTCGCATATACCCTATGGAATATGCAGAAGTTATAATCCATAAAAAAGA
>DAOWNP010000356.1 GCA_030642545.1 Desulfobacteraceae bacterium
CATATACCTTAAGAGTTACGACATTTGGAATGCTTTCATCGGTTTCAAATGTTACAACTGTTTTGGTATTTGGAATTGATTCTGAAACAGAAAAAAATATTTCTCAAATAGATAAAGTTATAACCCATGGAAAATTTTTAGATAAAAAAAATAAAAATGCTCTTTTGATTGGTGAAAAACTTGCTGAAATACTTGATGTTGGGCTCGGAGACCGCATTGTTCTTACAGTGGCTCAGGCAAAGACAGGTGAATTGTCTCAAGAGCTTTTTAGAGTAAGTGGTATTTTTAAGTTCAATGTAAAAGCCATGGATGCTCAAACTGCTTTTATAAATCTTGATAAATCAAAAAAACTTCTTGGAACAGGTGAAAATGTCCATGAAATTGCTTTTAAATTTAATAACTTATCTGATATTGATGATCCCGTCTTAAATATATGGGAGAGGTATTCTCTTTATGGAAACGAGGCTTTGCCCTGGAAAAAACTTTTACCAGGAATAGAGGCGGCAATTTCCATGTCCTCTTTTACTACGTTTATTATTGGTATTCTTCTTTTTGCTGTTGTTGCTCTTGTGGTTATGAATACTCTTTTTATGTCTTTATATGAAAGAATGCAGGAATTTGCTATTTTACGGGCAATAGGAACTCGTCCTTTTCGTATGGCATCCATGATTTTAGTTGAAACAGGAGTTCTTTGTACAATAAGTATCATTACAGGTCTTATTTGCGGACTGGCTCTAACTATGGCTGCATCTGCCATAGGAATAGATTATACGGGGATGGAATTAGGAAGTCTTACTTTCAGAGAACCAATAAGACCTGTTATTACTTTCAGGCAGATTACTCTGTTTCCTTTTTTTATTTGTATTTTTACATTACTTGCAGCAATTTTACCGGCTTTTAATGCAGCAAGATTTAATCTTGCTGATGCAATGAAACAAAAGGATTAGAAAAATGGCAGAAAATATTATTGAGGTTTTAAATATATCAAAACATTACGGACAAAATGAAACAAGAGTAATAGCTGTAAAATCTATTAGCGTTAAGTTTAAAGAAGGAGAATTTACAGCAATAGCAGGACCTTCAGGCTCAGGAAAAACAACCCTGCTAAATCTTATGAGCGGGCTTGATGTTCCATCTGATGGACAGGTGCTTCTTGCCGGAAAAGCTGTATCTGAAATGAGTGGTAATGAACTTTCAGATTTCAGACGTGATCATATTGGCCTGATTTTTCAATCTTTTAATTTGATTCCTGTGTTAACTGCTGCTGAAAATATTGAATATATCATGCTTCTTCAAGGAATCAATAAAGATGAGAGGATAGAAAAAACTCTGTTGATTTTAAAAGATGTCGGGCTTGAAGGAAAAGCAGACAGATTTCCGGCAGAGCTTTCTGGTGGTCAGCAGCAAAGAGTTGCTGTTGCCCGTGCAATTGTATCTGATCCTGATATTATAATGGCAGATGAACCCACAGCAAATCTTGATTCAGCAACAGGTTCAGGATTAATAGATATCATGAAAAAATTAAATGAAAAAATGGGTAAAACTTTTATATTTTCAACCCATGATAAAATGATAATGGATCGGGCAAAAAGGCTTATAGTTATAAAAGACGGAGAGATTGTTTCAGATGAGACAGCATAAAAAAACCTGTTTTTTTTTATGTTTCATCTTTGTGCTTTTTTTTTCAACTTTTGTATATGCTTTAGATTATGATTTTAAGTTAAAACCAATAGATGATGTTTTACTAAAAATAAAATCAGATATAGAACAGAAAGAAGAAAAAACTGAATCTGTTCTATATAACTTTAAATTAAATGGATGGGTTAAAAGTACTTTTAGTATGATAGATACACTATCAGACAGTACAATAAAAAAAATAAATACACCCATGCGGATTAAAATGACTGGATTTATAAATGATAGTTTGTCTGCAAGTTGTGCCTATGAACTATTTGCTTCATATGAGCCGGAAAACAGTACTCAAAAAAAGGGAGCTTTTTTTAATACACAGGCTGGCTCATACAGAGTAGATGATATAAGCAGACAAATATTATCTAAAAAAAATGGAGATTATATTTTTGCTGTTAATCAGGATTTAGACCGCCTGTTTTTTGAAATTTTTATGGATTCTGCTGATATCTCTCTCGGCCGCCAGTCAATAAGTTTTGGGTCTTCCCGTTTTGTAAATCCTTTGGATGTATTAACCTCTTTTCGTTTTGATACCATAGACAAAGAAGAAAGATCAGGTGTTGATGCTATACGTCTGAAATTTTTTTTTGGTGAAATGGGTGAAATAGATACAGGTTGTGTTTTTGGTGATTCTTTTAAACCTGAAAACAGTGCTGCCTATCTTAATACAAAATTTTTGATAAATGATTCTGATTATACTTTTATGGTTATGGTTTTTAAGGAAAATCTGTTATTGGGAACAGATTTTCAAACTTCCATATTAGATGCCGGATACTGGTTAGAAGCAGGATATGTTTTTTCTGAAGCAACAGAAGGTTTTTATAAAGAAGAAGATTATTTCAGGCTTTCCACAGGTTTTGACTATAATTTTTCACCTGTTTTGTATGGA
>DAOWNP010000135.1 GCA_030642545.1 Desulfobacteraceae bacterium
TTGATATGTATTATTCTTTTTCATGGGAATAATACAGTTTGTAGTCATAAGGATAGGCCCGTTAAAACTTTCAAACTCTTTGTTTTGTTGATACCATGCATTTCCATAATTACCCACACAATGCTTATACTTTTTAAATGCCGGATAAGAATTAGCAGGAAGCATTTCACCATGGGTATATACATCTATTCCAGTTCCTTCGGTCTGTTTTAAAAGTTCTTCCATATCTTTTAAGTCATGACCACTAATCAAAATTCCTGGATTTTTTCCAACACCAATATTTACTTCTGTGATCTCAGGATTGCCATAAGCAGATGTATTTGCTTTATCCAGCAAAGCCATTGTGCTTACAGCAAACTCTCCGGCTTTCATTACAAGAGCTATCATATCATCAACCGGTAACTCTTTTGTTGTAGATGCCAGAGCTTCCATGATAAAATCATAAATTTCCTGTTTTTCAAATCCCAAAAGAGCAGCATGGTCTGCATATGCAGCAATTCCTTTTAAACCTATGATCAAAAGTTCACGTAAAGAGCGGACATCTTCATTTTCTGTTGAAAGAACACCTACAGATTTTGCTTTTTCATTAAACTCGTCAGCATTATCTGAAAACCATGTTGTACAATGGTGCAGCTTTTCATCAAACTCTTTTCCATTTTTTTCTTTATATGCAGCTACAACTTTTCCTTTAAGCACTTCTCTTCGCTTTAAAGCCTCTTTGATCAGGGCTACAAACCGATTATTATCCCAATTTGCATTGGTAATTGTTGTAAAAAGTGCTTGTGCAACAAATAAGCCTGTTTCTTTATCATTGATACCAAGATCTTTTGCTTTTTCATCATAAACAGCAATACCTCGTAATGAATAAATTAAAAGATCCTGCAAATTTGCTGTCTCTTCTGGTTTTCCACAAACACCTTTTACTGTACAACCTGTATTTTTGGCTGTTTCCTGACATTGAAAACAAAACATAATTTTCTCCTTTAAATTAATGATTGTTTGAATGGTTACCTGTTAAATATTTTTTTAAACTTAATTATTTCCTTTTTGATTGTAAATTACTGTATTATAAATTTATTTACCTTGACATAAGTCAAAAGTTTAAAAAAAAATTTTTTTTAGAAAAATATATGTTTGGATAGAATGGGAAAAAGTTAGTTTGCATATACATATTTATAATAATTTTTATACAAACCCTTTATTTTTTGTATTTATTATAATAAATAAATTTTGATTTAAATACAATAAGACTTTAAGATATCTATTGGCCGGTGATTTTTTATTACAACAGGAATATAATTATGGGAAATTTTTTATCTATTATTTCAAACAGCCCCCTTTTTAAAGGACTTCCAAAAAACCAGGTTGAAAAAATTGAAAAAATAGCTGTAAAAAAAGAATTTAAAAAAGGAGAATTAATTTTTTCAGAAAATGATGAAGGTAATGGTTTTTATATTATTGCTCAGGGAAAAGTAAAAATTTACAAAGTTTCCTTAGAAGGAAAAGAGCAAATACTTCATATTTTTGATCAGGGTGAGCCTTTTGGTGAAGTACCTGTTTTTAGCGGCGGCGTATTTCCTGCAAATGCTTATGCTCTTGAAAAATGCAGTCTGATATTTTTTCCAAGGGATGCGTTTATTCAGTTTATATCTAAAAACATACCTATTGTTCTTTCCATGTTAAGTGTTCTTTCCATACGTTTGCGTCAGTTTACAGTGCAGGTAGAAAATCTCTCATTAAAAGAAGTTCCCGGACGTCTTGCCGGATATCTTTTGCTTTTAACAGAAGAACAGCAAAGTGAAGATTCAATTAAATTGAACATTTCAAAGGGACAGCTTGCAAGTCTTCTTGGAACAATTCCGGAAACCTTGTCCAGAATTTTTTTTAAAATGAATAATAGCGGATTAATTGAAGTTAAAGGAAAGCTAATAAAAATCCTTGATACAGACAGGCTTAAAGATCTCGCTGTATATGGAAAGATATAATCTCTTTTTTTAACTTTACAAGGATAGTTCCATAGATAAAAACCTTCTCAGAAAATATGGCTTTCATAAACTTATATAAAAAGGAGATAAAATGGGAAAGTGTATAAATCATCCTGACAGAGAAACAAATTATATGTGTATGAAACACAATAAATATATGTGTGAAGAGTGTCTTAAATGTCCTGACCCAAAAATTCATTGTAAATTCCGTCCTTCTTGCCCAGTCTGGTTTATGGATAAAAAAGGTGGGAAAGATATTGATAATAAACCAGCAAAACAAGACAAAAAAAAGTTTAATGTTATTTTTCAGACTGAGAATAAAAAAGCAGTTGTTGAAAAAGGTGCTACACTTCTTGATGCGGCACGTGCTGCTGATGTCCCGCTAAATGCTTCCTGTAATGGCAAGGGCGTTTGTGGTACCTGCAAACTTGTTGTTTTATCTGGTAAAACAAAAAGTAAGCCCACCCCTCTTTTAAATGATAAAGAAAAAGAAAAAAATTATGTTATTGCATGTCAAACAACAGTGGAAAGTGATGTTACTGTAAAAATCCCAGAGGAAGTACAGGAAAAGAAACTACAAATTGCTGGTGTTGGAAAAAAGGTTACGGCTAAATTAAAAAGTTTAGTAAAAGAGATAACTCCAATGCTTATAAATATTCCTCTTAAACTTGAGCCACCCTCACTTGAAGATTCAATTAGTGATCTTGACAGACTAAATCGAGGTCTTGATAAAAGTGGTAGAGATACCTCAAGAATGAGTATAGGGATGAAAGTAATGAGGGAGCTTGCCGGCACTATGAGAAATGACAATTGGAATGTTACAGCTTCAGTTGTTAAGAAAAAATGTTCAAGTGAAGTGCTTAAAGTTATTCCGGGAAACAGTAAGATTAATTCACTTGGTATTGCAATAGATGTAGGTACAACTTCAATAGTAGTATATCTCGTTGATATGGAAAACGGAAATATTCTTGCCGCAACCTCAGGTCATAACAGGCAGGCAGCCTGCGGCGATGATGTTATCAATAGAATTGTATGTGCTGAAAAAGATGGTATTAAAAAATTAAGTGCTATGGTTCTTTCAACAATAAACGGGCTTATAAATGAAGCTATTCACAGTGCTAAAGTGAATCGTAATCAAATAGACAACGCAGTAATATCCGGAAATACTACCATGACTCATTTACTGCTTGGGATTGAACCACGCAATATCCGGCGTGAGCCTTATATACCATCTGTTTCAGCTTTTCCGATTATAAAAGCCGAAGATATAGGGCTTAAGATAAATCCTATATCTGCTGTATTTATTATGCCAGGTCCTGCAAGTTATGTAGGAGGCGATATTGTATCCGGCCTTCTGTATACAGGACTACACAGGGAAGAAGCGTTAACACTGTTTATTGATATTGGTACAAATGGTGAAATTGTTCTTGGAAACAAAGATTGGCTGATGACAGCATCCTGTTCTGCAGGTCCGGCATTTGAAGGGGGAGGGGTAAGATGGGGTATGCGTGCTGAAGAAGGTGCAATTGAAAAGATTTCTCTTGATTCTAAGACTTTTGATCCGTTATTTGCAGTCGTAGGAGATGTCCTGCCGAGAGGTATCTGCGGTTCAGGTATGATTGACCTTATTTCAGAAATGCTGCAAACAGGTATTATTCAGCCAAATGGAAAAATCAATATGGATTCAAGTCATCCAAGGTATCTACATAATGGTGATGAGAAAGCTTATATTATAGCGTTTGCAAATGAGACTTCAGTTGAACAGGATATAATTTTTACCGAAACAGACATTGATAACATTATAAGAAGCAAGGGCGCTATTTTTGCAGGATTTATTGTTCTTTTAAACCAGGTTGAAATGGATTTTTCAATGGTTGAACGCGTTATAATTACCGGAGGTTTCGGACAATATTTAAATATTGATAAAGCTATAACCATAGGACTTTTGCCGGATATAGAAAGAAGCAAATTTAAGTATATGGGAAACAGTTCTATTGCAGGAGCATATATGGCACTTCTTTCTGAAGAATACCGTATTGAGGCAACGCAAATTTCAAATAATATGACATATATTGATTTCTCCAGTAATAATGAATTTATGGATGAATTTACTTCAGCACTCTTTTTACCTCATACAAATATGGAAGTATTTCCAAGTGTAAAAATAAAATAAAATATGCCAACTTACCCGTGTATCTATCTCTACTCTCGCATATACACGATTTTTTTGGTTGATATTTTATTTTAATATAAATTATAGTATCTTGCAAAAGTATGCAAAAGCAGTTCTTATGCAAGCTTTTGAATATATATCAGGTAATAAATACTATTAAGGGAACAGCACAATGAATTGCTTTCAAATCACTTTTTCAATAACTTTAAGATATAAAGCAAATATCCATACCTTTAATAGTATTTGGCTCTTTTGTTTGATTTTGTTTATCCCGTTGCATGGATTTACAAAAGAATCAAACACCTCTGCAAAACATAATAGAGTTACAGTTTATTTTGAAAATGATTTTATTGTCGGTAAGGATGAACAATATACAAATGGATTCAAGCTGACCTGGAGCCGATATGGCTTATCAAAATTACCAGAGGATGCATGGCTTCATAAATGGTTATATCCGGTTATTAAATTTGTAAATTTTTGTGGAGAATATGAATCCGAAAAAATACTGACTTTTTCTGTTGGCCAGAACATTTTTACACCTGAGAACCTTGATACAAGTGAGTTAGTTGTAAATGACCGGCCATATGCCGGAGTAACATATATGCAAATAGGCTTTCATAAAAAAACCAATCATCATATGCATTCACTGGGTTTTTGTGCTGGAATTGTAGGTCCCCATTCCTATGCTGAGAAAATACAGGTTAAAATACATGAAATATTATCCGTATCTAAACCAAATGGGTGGGACAACCAGCTCAAAGATGAACCGGTAATTGGTTTTGTATACGATTACAAAAACAAACTGATTGCCTCATGTATTAACTCAGGCTTTGGTGGTGATATAATCTTTAATACCGGCGGCAGTATTGGTAATGCTGCGACATTTTATAAAATTGGTTTATTGATTAGATATGGATGGAATGTCCCTAATGATTACGGAAATTTCCCCATTCAATCTGCAACCTGTTTTAATGCTGAGCTTGAAGAAGCAAAGCCTCACATGCGACATGGTATACATCTGTTTTTTTCTGTTAACAGCAAAGCTGTATTTCGAGATATATTCCTTGATGGTAATACATTCAGAGACAGTCATAGTGTTGAAAAAAAACCAACCGTCAATACTTTTTCAGGAGGTATTGGAATAATTACAGGGCGAATCAAAACGGTTTTAGCATATATACATCAGACAAAATCATTTGAATGCCAAAAGTCTCCTCAAAGGTTTGGATCTGTTAATATCTCTTATAGTTATTAGTGTAAAGAAATTATAGTATTTTTAAGAACAAGGGTAAAATTAATAGATTAGTAATTCGATTATTTGTATATAATTATAAACATAAAATCAAGGTGTAATTGAAATGGAAATTATAACAATTTTTAAACATGCTTTTATGATTAGTTTTTTTGTGTTTGTTATGATGCTTTTGGTAGATTTTATTGATACCGGCAGTAAACAGCGTATTTCTAAAATCATGAAAGGAGGATTGTGGAGACAATATACTCTGGCCTCTTTTTTTGGATCAACTCCTGGTTGTCTTGGTGCTTTTATGAATGTTAGTTTATACATTCGCGGCATAATAAGTTTTGGTGCTTTAGTTGGAGGAATGATTGCCACATCAGGGGATGAAGCATTTGTAATGTTAACACAATTTCCAAAAACAGCTCTAATACTTTTTGTGCTTTTATTTATTTCAGGAATTTTTTTTGCTTTTATAAGCGATAAAATAATAAATTTATTAAAAATCTCAACCTGTAAACCCTGTGTTGACACAAAATGCGAATACTGTGAATCAGATGAAATCGAAGATAACACAAAATATTTTCATACTATTTTTTACCCCTCAAATATATTTATTAATTTTAAAGCTCTTTCCTTTACCAGATTTCTAATTATTTTACTTATTGGTATTTTTATGGCTTTGATTTTTCAGGAAGAACTCGGGGCAAACTTCTGGGGCTGGAAACGGATTACCTTTTTGGGACTTTCAGTCTGCTCACTATACATAACCATTGTAGCACCAGAACACTATCTTAACTATCATATTTGGGATCATATAATCAAAAAACATCTTTTGCGGATTTTTTTGTGGAGTTTTGGTGCTCTTTTTTTTGTACAATGGGGTATGGTGTTCTTAAATCTTGAAACATTTGTTCATCAGCATATGTTGTGGGTACTGCTTATTAGTGCTGTTATGGGAGTCTTACCAGAATCAGGTCCGCATTTAATATTTGTAATGATGTATGCTCAGGGGATAATACCTTTTTCTGTACTTTTTACATCATCATTTGTTCAGGACGGGCATGGAATATTACCCATGCTTTCATACAGCCTGAAAGACACTTTGCTGATAAAATTTTTAAATCTTTTTTTTGGGTTGATTACCGGATATACTATTTACCTTCTTGGATTTTAAAAAATAGCACTATTTTTTTTAAATCCAAGAAAATATTATTTCAGGTAAAAATTTGACAAAATTGCAGCAAATCTCTAAAATGTAATATTTTTTATATAATTAAAAAAAAGATAATTATATAATTAGAGTTGGTTCTCAGATATCAAAGCTTAAGGAACGTGGACAAAACAACTTCCGCAATTATACATAATAGATTCAGGTCATCTTTGCCCGATCTAAAATCACAAAAA
>DAOWNP010000120.1 GCA_030642545.1 Desulfobacteraceae bacterium
ATATTACTCTAGTATTTTCCTGATAATTATTGATTTGTTCCTAATTGACAATAAATTAATAATTCAATAGCAATGGTTTGTTTTAATATTAATATCAATATGTTAAAAAGAGCTCCCCTGAAAGACGCTAATTCAAATCATGGAGGAAAATGGCTTTTTATAAAAACAAAATAAATATTCAGACTATATGGGAAGTATCATTAAAAATAATAATCAATATCCTTATTATTTATATAATTATAATTCTTTTAATAGGTTTGGGAAAAACACTGTTTTCAATAAAAGTTTTTTTAAATATGGATCATTTTGCACTTGGATTTGGTCGGATTGTTACAGATATTTTAACTTTTTTAGTTATTATAGAGTTATTTCGAAGTTTTATTGAATATTTTAAGGCAAAGCGATTTCGTCTTCACAGTATGATAGATCCTTTTGTTATTTTTGTTATCAGAGAACTTATAATAATTCTTTATACTCATGAAGATATAAAATGGCAAAATCTTATTGGATTCTCATTTTTGGTACTATCTTTAGGAATTGTTCGTACCTTAGCTGTTTTGTATAGTCCTGATAATGAAGAATCAAGTTAGGAACGTGGATGTGTAAATTTTATTTGATCTCAAATCTATGCGCCTGCTTTATGACAGATTAATGCATCCATGTTTTCATTTTTTATTTAAAATATCTTTTAAAAATTTACCTGTATAGGATTGGTCTGTATTTGCAATGTCTTCAGGACTTCCGCATGCTATAACCATTCCTCCTTTTTCACCTCCCTCAGGACCTAAATCTATGACATAATCGGCACATTTTATTATATCAAGGTTGTGTTCAATTACTATGACAGTATTTCCTGCATCCACTAACCTGTTTAATACCAGAAGGAGCTTGTTTATATCATCGACATGCAAACCTGTAGTAGGCTCATCTAATATATAGACAGTTTTTCCTGTACCTCTTTTACTTAGCTCTCTGGATAATTTTATTCTCTGGGCTTCACCTCCTGAAAGAGTTGTAGCAGCCTGGCCAATTTGTATATATCCTAAACCCACGTTAACAAGTGTTTCTAATTTGTTTTTTATAAGAGGAATATTAGTAAAAAAGGCGAGTGTCTGATTTACGGTCATACTAAGGATTTCAGAAATATTTTTTCCTTTGTATAGTATTTCAAGAGTTTCTCTATTATAACGTTTACCGTTGCATAAATCGCACGAAACATAAATATCAGGGAGAAAATGCATCTCTATTTTTATTATTCCTTCACCTTTACATGCCTCACAACGTCCTCCTTTTACATTAAAGCTAAATCGACCAGGTTTAAAGCCTCTTGCCATGGCTTGAGGTGTTTTTGCAAATAGTTCTCTTATATGACCTAATACTCCTGTGTATGTGCCAGGATTTGATCTTGGAGTTCTTCCTATTGGAGACTGGTCAATATTTATAACTTTGTCAAGATGCTCTAAACCTTCAATGGATTTGTAAATTCCTGTAGAAATTCTTGAGGCATATAATTTTCTGTATAATATTTTATATAATGTTTCAGTAACAAGAGTCGATTTTCCTGAGCCTGATACACCTGTAACACAATTGAATCTACCAAGATGAAATTTCACATCAATATTTTGCAGATTATTTTCGCCAGCACCTTTTATAATAATTTTTCTGCATTTTACAGGCCTTCTTTTTTTAGGAATTTCAATGCTTTTTTTACCTGAGAAATATTGACCGGTTAATGAATTTTCTTCTTTAAGTATATCTTTAGGGTGACCTGAAAAAACAACATGCCCGCCTTTTATTCCAGCACCAGGACCCATGTCTATTAAATGATCAGCTGACATTATTGTCTCTTTGTCATGTTCTACAACAAGAATTGTATTGTCAAGATCACGCATTTTAAAAAGAGTTTCTAAAAGACGCTGATTATCACGTTGATGAAGACCTATACTTGGTTCATCTAAGACATAAAGCACACCTGTTAATTTTGAACCTAATTGTGTTGCAAGGCGTATTCTTTGAGCTTCACCTCCTGAAAGAGTAGATGCATGTCTTTTTAAGGTAAGATAATTGAGTCCTACATTTTTTAGAAAATATAAACGATCATTTATCTCTTTTAATATTCCCGCTGCAATTATTTTGTCTTTGCCTGTGAGTTTGATTGTAGCTATCAAACTTAGTGCTTTTGAAACAGTAAGTGATGAAATCTGATGAATAGTTTTATCATAGACTTTTACAGAACTGCTTGCTTTGTTTAGCCTTGTACCTGAGCAGGCTTTGCATTCTGTTTGATTTAGATATTTTTTTATATCATCTTGTATTTTATTGGAGTTAGATTCAAGATATTTTTTTTTAAGATTAGGAATTATACCTTCAAATGTTTTGGTAAATGTGTAACGTTTATCATCTTTTTCAAAATAAAAAGGTATTTTTGTATTTCCAGAGCCATCCATTAAAACTTTTTTGAATTTTTTATTAAAATTTTTAAAAGGTGTGTATATATCTGTATCGTAAAATTTGGTTAAAGCATCAATAAATTCAAAAAAGTGAACAGAATTTCTGTCTGCCCATACAGAGACTGCTCCATCTCTTAGAGAAAGATCCTGGTTTGGTACAATTAAATCAGGGTCAAATTCTGTTGAAAAACCAAGCCCTCCACATTTGGGACATGCTCCCTGTGGAGAGTTAAATGAAAAACTTGCCGGAGTAAATTCAAGATAACTAACAGAGCAATCATGGCATACAGATTTTTCACTAAAAAGAAACGCACTTTTGTCACTGTCAAAAATATCTAACATTGCAAGTCCGTTAGACAGTGAAACAGCAAGCTCCATAGAATCTGTAATACGTTTTATTGCGGATTGCTTTATTACAAATCTATCAATGATAACATTTATTGTATGTTTTTTGTTTTTATCTAATTTTGTTATATCTTCTATTTCATATGTTTTTCCATCTATTTGAACTCTTGCAAAACCTTTTTGTCTGAGAGCTCTAAAAGTTTTTTCATGGGCACCTTTTTGATTTGCTATAATAGGAGACAGTATTATAGCTTTTGTTCCTTCATCAATCTCCATGACCTTATCAACCATCTGGTCAACAGTCTGGGAACTTATAGTCTTACCGCATTTATAACAATGAGAAATGCCTATACGGGCAAATAAGAGGCGCAGGTAGTCATATATTTCTGTTATAGTGCCAACAGTTGATCTTGGATTGTGTGATGCTGTTTTTTGTTGAATAGCTATTGCTGGTGAAAGTCCTTCTATTGAATCTACATCTGGCTTTTCCATTTGTCCTAAGAATTGCCTGGCATATGTAGATAGAGACTCTACATACCTTCGCTGACCTTCGGCATATAATGTGTCAAAAGCAAGGGAAGATTTTCCTGAACCTGACAGACCGGTTATAACAACAAATTTGTTTTTGGGAATTTCAATATTAATATTTTTTAAATTGTGCTGTTTTGCACCCTTGATAATAATATTTTTAGATTTCATTATAAAGTAAAGATCCTGTTGCTGTTTTATAGCAGAAATTGTTCTCTTAAAGCAGAGATGTTTAATTTTTTTAATGCTTGGAAATGGGAATAAAATAACTTACAAAAATCCTATGTCAGTTTCTGAGGTTATAACGTTTCTGTTCCTCAGAGATTAGTGACTGGGTAGCTGCCATTTTAACTGCAGATGCCAGACTGGTTGAATCTGCTTTGTTTTTCCCAGCTATATCATAAGCTGTTCCGTGGTCAACAGAGGTTCTTATTATAGGCAGACCAAGAGTTGTGTTA
The DNA here is from genome assembly GCA_030642545.1 of Desulfobacteraceae bacterium. Classification (GTDB taxonomy): domain Bacteria; phylum Desulfobacterota; class Desulfobacteria; order Desulfobacterales; family DAOWNP01; genus DAOWNP01. The sequence goes on from DAOWNP010000120.1 coordinate 3,782, forward strand.
ACTCCGTCTGAAAAATGTATCATTTTAAAAGGGATAAGCCCCTGGTCATGGTACATGCATACAACTGCATCAAAGCTGCCTGATGCTGCATGATAAAATACAGTATCGGGCGGGTGTGGACCTGATATGTTAATGCCTTTATCTGCAGCTGTTTTTATTGCAGGACTGATAACTTTTGTTTCTTCGTTTCCGAACATTTCTGATTCACCTGCATGGGGATTTAGTCCGGCAACAGCTATGCGTGGGTTTTTTTTCCCAAATTTTGAGATTAAAGTGTTGTTTGTGGCAATAATTGTTTCATAAATATTGTCATGAGTAAGCTTTTTATGAACTTCTGCAAGAGGTATATGAATTGTTACTAAAACCACTTTAAGCTTCTCTCCGGCAAGCATCATAAAAAATTTTTTTGTACCTGTTAAATGGGCAAGCATTTCTGTGTGTCCTGAGTATTTGCTGTTTGCCATTTTCATTGCCGCTTTATTAATGGGGCATGTAACCATAGCATCAATCTTTTTTTCCATGGCAAGGTTTACTGCAGTAATAATAAATTGTTCCATGGCTTTGCTTGTATGTGAGGTCGGTTTTCCCCAGTGATGATTTTTTGTACAAAGGTTTGATATATTTAAAACATTTATATTTTTTTCTTTAAAAGATGCATCATGAAGATTGTCTAATTTTATTAAATTAAACTTTTTATTCTGTTGTTTGCATACAAGGTTTAAAATATTAATATCACCTATTATAATGATTTTAGCGTAGTTGTAAATACAATGATTTGTAATTGCTGATAAAATAATTTCAGGTCCTATACCCACAGGATCTCCCATGGTTATTCCAATAATTGGGGTATTCATTATAATTTCCTGCTTTAATCTGATTAGTATATTAGGAACGTGGACAAAACGACTCTTACGCAATTATACATAATAGATTCAGATCATCTTTACCCGATCTAAAATCACAAAAACATCAAAAGAACCAGCTATTCCATCTGTTTTTGAGTTTTCAGATAAAACATTTTTAACTCTAAATCCATGTGCCTATTTGTGGAAGTTATTTCATCCACGTTCCTTAGTATCAGAATAATTTTATTCTTGTTCCGATACTATTTAATAAAAATAATATATTATAACATATAATATAGATATATATCTATATTATATAAACGATAAACAAAAGAAATGGCAATAATTTTTAAAAAATAAACGTTATGAATATCTGAAGTTAAGTGATTAATTTTTTTAAAGTTGTAGTTTATTAACAATTTAAATTTTTTAATAAAGATTAATTTGTTTGTAAAAGATTATAGTGAAGAGGTTTATAATAGTTTGTTATTATAATGTATACCTGTATATTTCATCTTCTTTGTAAAGAACAGTTACAAATGGCGTAAAAACTCAAAAAAAAATATAAAATAAAGAATGTTAGATTAACTTTATATTATGTTGATAAATATAATATAAAAAACCGGTTTTATTTTTTGGAAATAGTTTAAAAACAATTGTATATAAACATGTTCATTTGTTATATATCTATTTGAAATAAAAGCTAAATATTTTGTGAAAGCAGATATGAATTTTTAAAGTTTTGTACTAATTTATTATATCCAATTATATATAATTATAGCAAAAAACAATTGAGATCCCTTTTTTTTACAACATTGTTAAAATTAATAATTAGGTTTGTCTTAGTTTTTAAATATTATTTAAAAACTAAGAAAATAGAAGAAAATAGAAGTTTTTAGCAGAGAAAAAAAATATAAGAAAAATATTGACAATTTATAATTACCCTTAAATGTTATTTTTTTGTTAAAAAGACAAATATGCTGTATTTAGTAATACTTACATGGTAATATTGAAAAATAGTTATTGTTTTCAATATGTTTAATAGATGTAATTATTTTTTAGAAAAAAATATTAAAACCCTTGAATTCAGAATTGACTAAAAAAATTTTAAAATGTAAACAGGGTGTATCTTTTTTTAATTACGAATTTTTGAATCAATTGTAATCTGCAGATTATAAAGATAGCTTGTGAATTAATATGTAAATATCAGCTTTTGGTTTGTTAAGAAATTAAGTTAACAGCTTTAAATTTGAAGTATTTTTTTACTCGGCAAGTTGTTACAAACGCTGATTTATCTGATTTCTGCGTTGATAAAATTGATTTTTATCATAGAAATACAGCAATGTGATCAGTGAAAGGATTTTTCGGATTGAACCTGAAAAAAATTTCATTTCGCAGGCAGCCTGTAGAGCATATATCATTTTCAAATAATATTGGGTTATATCCTTAATTTATAATTTAATTTTTTTAAAATCTTTTATTTATCAAAGAAAGAATTATTATTGCTATGGAAAATTTATGGGGAAAAGTCAAGCAATCAGTTAAATCTGCAATTCCTGAACACAGTTTTAAAATGTGGATAGAGCCTATTGAAATGGTAAAATACAGCCATGATAATTTTACTTTATCATGTCCTAACTTTTTTTCAAAAAAAAGAGTTTTAGATCAATATGGCTCTTTGATTGAAACTGAAATTATTAAGTTTTTGGGTAAACCATGTAAGTTTAAGGTAGAAGTGTCTTCAGGGGCAGGGAAAAAGAAAAATATTGTAAAAAACAGTAAATCTAAAAAAACAAAGAAATCTCCTATTGTAAAACAGCTTGGTTTGCCAAATTTTAATGTTTGTCAAAGTAGTGGACGCATACTTAGAAAAAATTTTACATTTGATCAATTTGTTGTAAGTGAGGGCAATAAATTTGCGTTTTCAGCTGCTCTTTCTCTTGCTTCTCATAAGTTGGATAATCATAATGCTTTGTATCTGTTTTCTGATACAGGTCTGGGAAAAAGTCATTTGTCCCAGGCTATAAGTCATCATATTTTGTCTAATTATCCTTCTGAGAGGGTTTATTATGCAACAGCAGAAGATTTTACAAATGAGATGGTTTCTTCTTTTAAAAATAATACATTTGACCAGTTTAAAAATAAATACAGGCGTGAATGTGATGTTCTTTTGCTTGAAGATGTTCATTTTTTAACAGGTAAAGAGAGAACACAGGTTGAGCTTGCTACAGCTTTTGATTATCTTTTTGATGCTGAAAAGAAAATTATTTTCACAAGCAGTTATCTTCCTTCTAATATTCCTAAAATGAGTGATCAGCTTCGTTCAAGACTCTCTTCAGGTATAATAACAAATATTGAAAAACCTGATTTTAAAACAAGATTTAAAATATTAAAACAAAAGGCAGGTTTTTCAAATTATAATATGTCAAATAATATTATAGAATATTTGGCAAGTGAGTTGACAGATAATGTAAGACAGCTTGAAAGCGGACTTATAGGTATAGGTGCAAAGTCTACACTTCTTGAGGTTCCTGTTGATATGAAACTTGCAGAAAGTGTTGTTGAGAATATAGCAAGAAAGAAGAAGACTATTACGATAGATTATATAAAAAAGGTTGTTTGTAAAAATTTTAATATTAC
>DAOWNP010000052.1 GCA_030642545.1 Desulfobacteraceae bacterium
ATCAAAAGAGCCAGCTATTCCATCTGTTTTGAGTTTTCAGATCGAACAAATCTAACTCTAAATCTATGTGCCTATTTGTGGAAGTTATTTCATCCACATTCCTTAAATTCTATCTAAAATTCATTATTTTCAAAAATTTAGAGAAATCAATATTGAAACAATATCCTTAGGCTTGACTAATGAATTTCTATAACAATATTCTACAAGGCAGGACTTTACTAATATATAAAATATTTTATATTAGTAAAGCATAAGAATTTTTCTGTCAAGAATAATGTTTAATTTTTAACTATTCTTGACAAAACAATCGAATCTATTTATAGATAATGTTTGAATAAATATAAAATCATACGTTTATATCAAAAAAGAGTTAATTTTAATATTAAAAATTAGACAGATATCAATAAAATATATTTACAAAATTGACAAAAAAATAAAATTTCTGCAAAGGAGAACATTTAGATGAACAGTTTGTTTTTCGGACCAAATGGAAGCGGCAAAGGAACTCAAGGTGCAATAATTAAAAAAAAATATGGATTGGCTCATATTGAATCAGGAGCGATTTTCCGTGATAATATTAAAGGCGGAACTGAATTAGGTAAAAAAGCTAAAGAGTATATAGATAAAGGCGACCTGGTTCCTGATGAAATTACCATTCCAATGATTCTTGACAGATTAAAACAAGATGACTGTAAAAACGGCTGGCTGCTTGACGGTTTCCCAAGAAATAAAAATCAGGCAATAAAATTAGATGAAGCTCTAAAACAAGAGAAAATGAATTTAGATATAATTGTTGAAATTTTACTTGATAAAGAAATAGCAAAAAACAGAATCATGGGTCGTCGTTTATGTGCAACTGACAATAACCATCCAAATAATATCTTTATAGATGCAATAAAACCTGATGGTGACAAATGCCGTGTATGCGGAGGAGAACTCTCAAGCAGAGCAGATGATCAGGATGAAGATGCCATTGGTAAACGCCATTCAATTTACTACAATGATACAGAAGGTACACTCGCAGCTGCATATTATTTTAAAGAGTTAGCCCAAAAAGACGACAACGTCAAATATATTACAATAGATGGAGAGCCTGATCTTGATACAGTTAAAAATGAATTAATTTCCAAACTGTAAAACAACCTGTTGAAAATAATTTTACAACACTGATTCATTATTTTCTTGAAAAATTTAAAAATATTATTTATACATAGTTGTTAATTTTTTTGAGTAAAATAACCATCATATTTTGATGGAACGAAAGGGGCGATAGGGTTGAAAGAGATTGAAATCAGGGTAATTGACGGTGACCTTGAAAAAGCTATGAGAATTTTGAAAAAAAAGATTCAAAACGACGGGCTTTTTAAAAGGTTAAAACTGAAAAAAAACTATGAAAAACCAAGCGAATACAGACGTAGAAAACAAAGAGAAGCTATAAGACGTCAAAAAATAGCAAACTCAAGAAAAAATTTCAGAAATTTCGTTTAGGAACTATGTATAACTGCGGAAGAGCCGTTTTGTCCGCGTTTCTTAGATTCTGATCATTGTTTAAAAACACCCTGCAGTAATTTTATATAATTACTGCAGGGTGTTTTTTGTTCCATTAGAACCAAATACCAAAGAATATCATAATGACTAATTCCATATCATATGAAACCTGCCTTAAGGAGATGTTTTCACTAAGAAGATTCGGTATAAAACTTGGCCTTGAAACCATACAGGATATCTTAAAGTCCATAGATAATCCACATAAAAAATTTAAATCCATACACATTGCAGGAACAAACGGGAAAGGCTCCATAGCATCATTTTTAACAGCCATACTCTGCAAAGCAGGATATAATGTTGGGACTTATACATCTCCCCACCTTGTTAAGTTTAATGAAAGAATTCAAATAAACAACAAACCTGTTTCAAACAATGATGTTATCAATTCATGGATTACTGTAAAAAACATACCTCTTAAAATAAGAGAAGCAACTTTTTTTGAATATACCACAGCCATGGCTTTTTTTGAATTTGCCAAACAAGGTGTTGATATTGCCATTATTGAAACAGGTATGGGCGGAAGACTTGATGCTACAAATATTTTATCTCCGATAATATCTGTTATTTCAAATATATCTTTAGAACATCAATCATACCTCGGAGATACCATAGAGCAAATAGCAACAGAAAAAGCAGGAATAATAAAACCTGATACTACCGTTATAACAGGAGCAAAAGATCAAATCACCCTTACTGTTTTAATAAACAGAGCAAAAAAAAATAATTCGCCAATATACTGCTTAGATCAGCATTTTAAAACAAAAAACCATGAAAATAATAGTTTTTCATATTCAGGTATATACAAAAAAACATCAAAATATGAAAAATCTCTTGCTGGTGATTTTCAAATAGATAATGCAGCTGTATCCATAGCAGTATGTGAAGTATTAAATAATCAGGGTTTCAATATATCAAACAAGAGTATAAAAGAAGGCATAAAAACAGCAAAATGGCCAGGCCGCCTTGAAATAATCAAAAAAGAACCTCTTGTCATTTTAGACGGAGCTCATAACTTAGATTCTGCCAAAAACCTTGCAGCTTTTCTATCTCAAAACTTAAACAGTAAAAAACTTACACTTGTACTTGGAATTTTAGATGACAAACCATATTCTGAGATGCTTGCACTACTTCTTCCATTTTGTAATAAACTTGTTATTACAAAACCTGTTATAGAAAGAAGCATTGAGCCTGAAAAATTATATAAACAGGCAAAAAAATATATTTCAGATATTAAAATAGTTCCAAAGGTTGCAGAAGCTGTAAAATATGCTATAGATAATACATTAAAGACAAACGCTGTTTGTATAGCCGGGTCTTTGTTTGTTGTTGGTGAAGCAAAAGAGTCCATACAAACAGAATATAGACCTTAAGATAAAGATTCGCGCCCGTAGCCCAGGGGATAGGGCGTCAGCCTCCGGAGCTGAAGATCGCAGGTTCAAATCCTGCCGGGCGTACCACAACTACACAACACAAAAAAAATTATTTTGCCATAATTTCTTCTATCTCTTCTGCTCTTACCGGTATATTTTCTGTAAGATCAACTGGTTTTCCTTTTGTAATTAAAATATCATTTTCTATTCTAACTCCTATACCCTCTTCTTTTATATATATTCCGGGCTCACAGGTTAAAACCATTCCAGGCCCAAATTTCATGCTTTGATCTCCTAAATCATGCACATCAAGCCCCATGTAATGAGAAACTCCATGCATAAAATATTTTTTGTATTCGGGCATCTCTTCCGGCTGTTTTTTTATATCCTTTATACTGATTAAACCAAGATCAACCAGCTCCTTTTCAACAAGCTCTACTACATTTTTCTGACACACCTTTAAAGTATTTCCCGAAACATACATCTTGATGGCTGCTTTTTGCAGACGATAAACCGCATTATAAACTTCTTTTTGCCGTTTTCCATATTTCCCGTTCACAGGAACAGTTCTTGTCAAATCCGAAGCATAACCTGCATATTCCGCCCCAAAATCCATTAAAACAAGATCCCCGTCCTTACACTTTTTATCATTTTTTACATAATGCAGAATACATGCATCTACACCTGAAGCTATAATTGATTCATAAGCAGGTCTTTTTGAACGATTTATGAAAAATTCATGATTTATCTCTGCCTGTATTTCAAATTCATACACTTTCGGACAGATAAAACCAAGAACCCGCATAAAAGCTTTTCCCGTAATATCACATGCCTTTTTAATAAGCTCTATCTCACAATCTGATTTAACAGATCTTAAATCCTTCATTACAGGAGCAGATCGCATGTAAGTATGCAAAGGGAACAGGTTCTTGCACTGTTTTATAAACCGCATATCTCTGGTTTCAACAAAATTTCCTGCACGATTATGTTCATTTGTATTTAAATAAATCTCATCTGCAACAAAAACAAGCTGCCTGAAGAAAGAATCAAACTCATCTGTCCAAAGCACATTGTCTATTCCGGATATATCGCTTGCTTCTTTCTGTGAAAGCTTATACCCCTCCCATACAGCTATTGTTTTATCGGTTTTTTTAACAAAAAGAATCTCCCTGTTTTTTATCTCTTTTGCACCTGGTGAAAGCAGAAGAATAGTCTCTTCCTGATCTATTCCTGTAAGATAAAAAAGGTCACTGTTTTGAACAAAAGGGAAAACCCCATCGCCTGATGTCGGCATAACATCGCATGAATTAAAAACAGCTATAGAATTTGATTTTAACCTGTCTGTAAATCGCTTCCTGTTTAAAATAAACAGTTCTTTGTTAATTTTTTTATACCTCACTCTTCTGCCTCCTGATAATAAGGGTCATGGAAACAAATAATCTGCCTGAAATATTTTTATAACACTTTGATATAAAAATTATTATTATTATATTGTACTATATCATTTTATATTATATATATTAATGATAGTATCTGTATAAAGTCAATAGAATGACAAGTTCAAATATTTTTAATCAATAATACAAAATTTTACATAAAAAATAAGAAAAATAATATATACATACCCTTTTATTTTGAAAGGTTGCAGGGAAGTGGAAGAAAAGAATATACCAAACCCAATCGAACAGAACTTTTATTCGTCTTTAAGGCAAAGATAGTAGGTGCATAGTATAATGTGCCTGTTATAGCAACACAGAAGACGAACAAAAGAGCGAGCAGAATGGGAACATTCTTTTTTGCAAGTTCCTTTGGTATTACTTAATAGCCAGTTTCTTTTTATGTAAGGAACGTGGACGAAATAACTTTCGCAAACAGGTACTACAGATCAGGGAAAGAAAGTTTTATTCACGTTCCTGAATACTTAGGTTTTCGAATTTTTTATCTTGACTTTTTTTGTAAATTTATAAATCCTTTTATTTTCAATAAGTTGCAAATGCTTGGCTCCACGCTATAATTTTAAAATTTATGTTCATTATAAAAATATTGAAACAACCATTTTTTTATAATGATTTGTTATTATTAGCAATAAAAAATTTTTAAAAAGTCAAGAACTATTTTCCGAAAACTCAAGTAAATATATATCCAATAAAACAGTTCTTGTCTTTCAATACAAAAAAAATTTTATAAATTTGTAACACATCTTAAAATAGAATCATTATTTTTTTATGATTCAAGTAAAATCATGATAAAATTTTTATCATGATACAAAGAAATATTGTAAAAAATAAGGGGAAAATAATGTGGAAGAAGCTTAAAATTGCAGGGAAAATATGGTTTAGTTTAAGTATACTTATAGTTGGTTATTTTATTACCATGTTTGTTGGTTTTACAAATGGTAAAAGTTCTGAAGTCAGCTTACTTAATATAGCAGATCACCTGTTCCCGGCATCACAAAAAAGCATTACAGCTTCAAATAGTTTTAGCGAACAGATAAAGTTTTACAATGATGCTGTTATGTTAGAAGAAATAGAATCAATTGATGCTGCAAAAGATATCGCAAATATATGTATTCAAAATATTAACGAAATCAAAAACATCCCTGATCTACCTGAAAATTTAATTGCAACAACAGATAATTTACATACAGATCTTACAAGCTTTACAGAAACAGCACAAACAATTTACAGAGCATTCTGTGCAGGAAATCCTGAAAAAGATGATAACTTAAATAAAAAAATGCAAAAACTTGGAAATGAAACCCAATCTTTAAAAATTAGATTTAAAACGTTATCTGTCAGTTTTTCAAAAGAGTTAAAAGCAGAATTAAATAAATTAAGAGATATATCAAAGAAACAGAGATATATGAATATTATACTTTTTTTAATTGTAGTTACACTCGGCCTTATAGCCATAACACTTGTAATTAAAAAATCCATATCAAAGCCACTGCAAAATACAGTTTTAATGCTAAAGGATATTGCTGAAGGAGAAGGAGATCTTACAAAAAAATTAGATGTTAACAGCAGTGATGAAATCGGTGAGCTATCAAAATGGTTTAACAATTTCATCACAAACTTAAAAGGAATAATCTCAAATATAGCAGAAAATGCAAACACATTAAACAACTCATCAGCTGATCTTTCCAAATTATCTGAATTTATGTCAGGCAGTGCAAATGAAATATCTGAAAAATCAAATGCTGTAGCTGATTCTGCCGGCAATATGACACACAATATGCAGGCCGTGTCAGGCTCAATGGAAGAAGCATCAAAAAATACAAACATGGTTGCCTCAGCAACAGAAGAGATGACATCAACAATTAATGAAATAGCAAAAAATTCCGAAAAAGCCAGATCCATCTCAGAAAATGCAGTAAAACAGGCAAAAACTACAACAAAAAGAATTGAAGAATTAGGAACTGCTGCAAAACAAGTTGGAAAAGTTACTGAAACTATTACAGAAATTTCCGAGCAAACAAACCTTTTAGCTTTAAACGCAACAATAGAAGCTGCCCGTGCAGGAGATGCAGGCAAAGGATTTGCTGTTGTGGCAAATGAGATAAAAGAACTTGCAAAACAGACCGCAGAAGCAACACAAAATATAAAAAATAATATAGAAGGAATTCAAACTTCAACCAGCGGATCAGTGGATGATATTGAAAAAATTTCAAAAATTATTGATGAAGTTTTCGAAATCGTCTCTATTATAGCAACTGCTGTAGAAGAACAATCAGCAGTAACAAATGAGATAGCAGGCAATGTAGGACAGATATCTTCGGGTATAGGCGAAGCTACAGAAAAAGCCACTGCAAGTTTTAATGTATCAGAACAGATAACAGAAGAGATATCCCATGTAAACAGCGGAGTAAATGAAATAGCAAACAGCAGTTCCCAGATAACAGATAACTCCCAAAAGCTATCTGATCTTGCTGCTCAGTTAGACAGCCTCGTAGGAAAATTCAAGTTTTAAAAAAACAAAAAAAAGTACAAATAAAAAAGCCGAAAGACTCTTCCTCTTTCGGCTTTTTTTTATATTTTCTTAAAACAAACCCTTTCAAACCCAAGAGCTACAACAACAAATTTTTGCAGACGCAGGTTTTTAAAGGAAGTGAAATAAAAAAGAAGAGTTAAAAATGCATCAGGAATTACTGTATACCCCCTTATAATCCCTCATCTGTTTGAGATAAAAAAAACCTATAGGCAGTCTTAAGATAAGCAGCGATGTTGAATAAACCATTCCAAAAGCAAGTATATTAGCATCTGTACTGTAATCTTTAAAAAAATACAGCATTGCTCCCTGAATAGTTCCAAGACCAAAGGGTGTTACAGGAATATTTCCAGCAAAAAAAATCAGAGGTACATAAACAGATAGAGAAAAAAAAGGGATATCCATGCCAAATGCTTTTACGGCAAAAAAGAAAAAAATAATAAATGAAGCAAAATATCCTCCTCTAAATAAAAACAGTATAAAATAGTTCTTAAGAGTGGCATCTCTTAATATCTTTAAGAACTCCAGTCTCTTGTATTTTAAAAAAATTGTTTCAAAACCTGTAAGTTTTAACAACATAATACCTGCTGCTGCTAACAGTAAAATCCCAAAGCTCATATAATAGATCGTTTTAATCTGTACAGACATTTCATCTAAAAAAAAACAGCCGGATAAAACCATAATTACAAGAGTAAGTGTATCCACAACAAGATAAAAAAAGAGAAGCCCTGATGTCCGATCAATAGAGATTGTATGATGCTTCTTTATAAAAACAGCAATAGCTCCTAATCCAAGATGATAATTTATTATCATAAGAATATAGGTTATACCTCTTGCAAAAAGCATATCTTTATAAGGAATAAAATGACAAAATGATCTGAATAAAACTACAAGGTTTTGGGACTCATAAAAAAACCAGAAAAAAATAAAAAAAATTATCAGGGGCAGATAAATTTCTATTTTTGCATTTTTTAATGATAAAATAAAATAATCAATATCTATACTGATAAAAAAATAGCACAAAATAGCAAAAGCCCCTATCCAGGGGCAAAGCTGTTTGATCTGATTTTTTTTATCCTGAGTTAGACGCATTATAAATTAATTATCTTCTCTTAGGGTTTAAACAGAAAATAATGATTTAAAAAATGACAATATCAAACTTAAAAAATTTTCTTTTTCACCTTCTTCCGGTTGAGACGATTCCTGAGTTGGTATCTCGTAATCCCACATCATATAACTGTCAGTTTCATGTATATAATTTTCATAGGTAAATTCAGCACAATAATGAGAAAAATTATCTAAGTTTTCAGAAGTCATTAATGATTCATTCAATGACATTTTATCTAAAAACTCTTCTGTTTTTTCAATAAGAATATTTTCAAGAGGAATTGTCCATGCCTGCGTTTCAAGAAGTTTTTGATAATTTATAAAATAATTACCATATATCATTAATGATATATCATTGTGTTCATACATGGTTAATTCCCTGTCAGCGACAGCCTTGTTTAAAAGACAATAAGGAGCAATATTTAACGATTCAACATTCTGAGATGGAACACTTTCTGCCCAGGCATAAAAAGAAACTTTTTTTGCTGCAGGAAAATAAGGCACAAAAACTCCAGTAGCAGGCTCTCCAAGATTACACCAGAATGTTGAAAATTTGGGGTCAGAACCTTTTTGAACTCCGTCAACCACAAAAGACAAGTTTGTAGCAGCACGATTTATACAGTTTTTTGTGTCAAATGAATCACAATATTCATCTTTTTCTTCATTGCCACAAATATCTTTTGCCAGCTCCTGCATAACAGAAACATAATCCAATCTGTCTTCTTCTAAAAGATGTGACAAAATACTATCTGCCCTATCTTTTCTTATTACACTATTTTCTCTAAACATAACATCTACCAGCGAGTTATGATTTGTACGACTTACAAATCCTTTTTCAGCTGTATTGGCATCAAACTTTATATAATCTATTTTTGAAGTGTAAGTATCAGACCCCAAACCTGTAAAAGCTTCATAAATAGCAGCACCACCATAAGCATCAATAACTGCAAAATTAGCAGTAATCATTTTATAATCATTTAATGGATCTTCATGCCAGTGATCAAGTAAATTTTCAAAATCCTCAACTGTCTCACATGTTTTTAAAGCCTTTTCAACAACCTCCGTGTCAGCATTTGTAATATTATCGTGAATAGGATTATTATCATGCACAGATGTATTTGTTATGGCAAAGCCTGCTTCATTTATACCTCCTGATGTAATAACAGATATAATCAATGACCAGTCAATAACACGTATACTACCACCAACTTCAGGATTTTCACCCTTTTTAAAAGTTAGCTCCTGCATCCAGTTGAACTGATTATCCCTGTTTTTCCATAAAACAGGTCTGCCATTAGCTGTAACATTTCCGGAAATAACAGCAATATCACAAGCTAATACTCTGTTTACACATAATTCAGATACAATAAACATTAAAAAAACAGTTAAAAATATTATCCTCTTCATAAATTTTCCTCCTTTTTATGTAACAATAATTATGCACTGTTACCCTGTGTAACCAAAGATTCTATAGCTTTTCTTTTAACACTCTCGCTTTTTGCTATAAAATCATGATACTTTGTCTTTATGGTAACAGACTTGCCTAAAATATTATATAGATCTGATACAAGTTGTTTAAAAGACTCTTCTTTATATTTCGATCCTTTTACAAGGTGAATTACAATTAAATCCTTCTGTTCCTGAACAATCTTAAACTCATTTATAAGATTTAGATAAGTTTTAATATATTTTGTAAAAGTATTCAAAAGTTTTAAAGATGACACATATTTCCCATCAGGCAGAATAAAAGAATCATCTGACCTCCCATCAAAAGATTTCATCATAGGCAATTTATTCCCACAGGAACATACACCTTTAAATGCTCTACCTCTATCCCCTATCCTATATCTTATAAAAGGCATGGCAGGGCTGTGTGTTGTAGTTAACACTATTTCACCAGAATCCCCATTTTTTATTTCATTCCCCTGTTTATCTAAAAATTCAACCCATACATTATCTGCAAACAGATGATATTTATGATGTCTGCATTCTGCAGCAATCATCCATGTCTCTTCTGTAGAATACTCATCATATACAGGGCATTTAAAAACAGATGAGATAAAATCTCTCTGATCTTTAGTTGAAAGTTCAGAATTTACAGAAATCATTTTAGGCTTAATATTTTTAAGATCTTCAGGTGTAACTGTATTTGCAATCTCGAGAATAATAGATGCATAACCAACCAGCAAATCAGGTTTTTCTTTTCCTATCAATTTTATCTGCTCTAAAACAGATATTGTAGAAGGCACATGAACAAATCTAAAAAAAGGACCAAAATTTGGACTGTCAATATTAGTATATTTTACATAGACAGCTTTATACCAGGGTTTATAACCTATCATGGTATAAACCCTCATTGTGGTATTAATATAATATGACATTGTTTTATCATTAAAAACAAAAGGAAGTGCTTTACCTGTTGAACCGGTTGTGGCAGAATAATGACATTTATCTATATCAACCTTTTCAGACACTATGTCTTTGGGAAAATTATCCATAATATCCTGCTTTGTAAGAAACGGCAGCTTCTTTAAATCAGAAATACCTTTTATAGATTTTATATCAACTCCTGCCCTGTCATATCTTTTACGATAAAAAGGTACATTTTTATAAGCTGAGTGTATCTCTTTTACAATACGACGATCTATAAGCCGTTTCTGTATTTTTTCAGGAATATACTGGTTTATCTGTACCTCTAAAAAAGAGATAAATAAATTTAACATATACATTTATTCAATATCCATAGTTAATTATTTCCAAAAAATA
>DAOWNP010000042.1 GCA_030642545.1 Desulfobacteraceae bacterium
AGGAACGTGGATGAAATAACTTCCACAAATAGGCGCATAGATTTAGAGTTAGATTTGTTCGATCTGAAAACTCAAAAGCAGAAGGAATAGCTGGCTCTTTTGATGTTTTTGTGATTTTAGATCGAGCAAAGATGACTTCGAATCTATTATGTATAATTGGCGGAAATTCTTTTGTCCACATTCCTAAAGGTTAAAAGCAGGGTAAAAAAATGAATAAAACAGTAAATATCTTTGTTATCGTTTTTGTGGTACTTTTTTTTTTAAATTTTAATAATGGTTTATGTGAAAGTAAATATTCATCTCCTCCCAAAAAATCTGCGTATAAGATTGGTGCTGGTGATATTCTTGAAATAGTTACATGGAAAGAAGTAGATTTTTCAAGGGATGAGATTATAGTCAGAACAGACGGCCAGATAACATTTCCATTGATTAATGATGTTTATGTTTCAGGTCGTACGCCAATGCAGGTAACAAAAGAGATTGAAAGTAAATTAAAAAAATATATAGAAAATCCAATTGTTACAGTAACTATTAGAAACCCGGCAAGTAAAAAATTTTATATAATAGGTGAAGTTGTAAATACAGGCGAATACGATCTTACTAAAAATTTAACTGTTATTCAGGCATTTGCCATAGCAGGAGGTTTTACTCAGTGGGCATCTAAAAAAGAGATACTTTTATATAGAAATGTGAAAGGTAAAGATAAAATAATAAGAATTAATTATAAAAATATTATTAAGGGAAAAGATTTCAGGAATAATTTACATTTAAAGGCAGATGATACAATTATAGTCCCATAAAGTGTTTTTATTCAGTAGTGTCCGGTTAGGAAATTGCAAGAAGCAAGATAGACAAAACAGGTAAAATAAACAAATAAACTTCCCTTTCTATATGGAAACTAAAAATGGAAACATTAAAATATTTTGTACTGGTTTTTGTACTGTTTTTATTGTTGAATTTTGATGCATTTGCATTTATAGCGGATTTTACACCATCTATAGGCTTCAGGCAAACATATACAGATAATGTAGACTTGGTATCTGATGAAGAAAAAGAACATGAAAGGATTTTTTCTATATCACCTGGTTTTGTTTTTAATGTTTCAGGTAAAAGTCTTGGAGGAGAAATTTTTTATGAACCATCCTATAATTTTTATAAGAGACATAAAGATTATGAAGGATGGGGACATAGAGCTAATGTACAAACCTGGATTGATTTTTCAAGAAAACTTAGATTTGAATTAGGAGATTATTTCCTCAAAACAGATGATCCTTCTGGAAATTATTATAGTTTAGGTGATGAAATATTAGATCCCACTATAAGAACAGGGAGACATACATATTATACAAACAGTGCAACTGCCTCATTAATATATCAGCTTGGTGCTTTTGACTCTGTTATATTAACTCATGAATATGATATTTTAAAAAATGAAGATGAAACAATTGAGGATAATTCAAGCCATATGTCATCAGTTGAATTAACATTATGGTTAGTTCCTCAAAAATGGAGAATGGACACATCTTTCTCTTTTACAAAAGCTGAATTTGAAGAGACTGTTTATGGAGAAGGTTCTGATGATTATAATCACTATACAGGTTCTTTGAGTATTTACAGGAGAATTACAAACCAGTTTGATGGATTTATTGAGTATACACATGAACTAATGGATTATAAACAGGATTCAGTGGATTATAATATATATCATCCGGCAATTGGATTTGAATATTTAACAGGTGAAAATACAACTGTTTCTCTTGCTATCGGATATTTTATTCAGGATTTTAAAGAAGCAGATGAAGAAAAAGGATTTACGTTTGATGCAGATATAGGTACGGCATGGTTATTTAGAAAGTGGTCTTTAAATTTAATGGGTTCAAGCGGATATACAGAAAATTCTCTTGGTTCTGAAAACCTGGGTTTTTCACTTTATCAGGAAGTATTTATGAATGCTACTTACAACTTCACAAGATTTTTGAGTGCTAATATTACAGACTCATTTAGAAGGGATGATTATATAAATTCTGCAGAAGATCATATAGATGAGACATTCAGGTCTGGTATTGGAATTGTTTACAATGTGTTTCGCTGGATGTTATTTAGTGCTGAGTATTCTTTTACCTACTTTAAATCAAATATTGATTTAAGAGGGTATAAAGAAAATCGTTTTTTTGTTCAAATAAATTTTACTGCTCCTGATGCAATCAGGCTTGTAAAATAGTTTGATTTTTAACATGTGAAAAAATATATATATTAAAATTTCGTTCGTGTTTCTTAAAGATTTTTTGTAACCCAAAGAGTTGCCTGCAGCCTGTTTGGTACGGATATTTTTTTATATATATTATATATATGTGTTTTTACTGTATGCAGACTGATTATTAATTTATCGGAAATTTCTTTATTACTTGCTCCTGTTGCAATAAGGTAGAGAATTTCCTGCTCTCTGAATGTTAAGGTATGATTTTTTTTCTGCAGGAGATTATTTGGAGATCTTGATTCAATAACATATTTTGATAAAATATCACGGGAATACCATAGCTGTCCATCTAATATTGCTTTAATTCCTTTAATAAAAAACTTAAGAGGTTCGTTTGAATAAAATATTCCATGTATTCCATGATCAACAGCTGATTTTTCTATATTTTGATTTGATTTTATATTAAAAAGAATAAAAAAACAATTTTTAAAAGTTGCTTTTTTATCCAAACCTCTTTTTTCCATCCAAATACTATTAATTTGCATATCAATACAATCTAAAATATATAAATTAATTTTATTAGTATCTCTGTTTAATAAAATTTGAGAATTAAGAGTTTCTAAAATAAAACATTTAAAATCAAATTCATTTTTTATATGTGTAAAAAGAAGTTCATTTTGCAAATTGTTTGAACCAACAATATATATTTGTTTTTTAATAGAATTGTCATCAGAGGGTTTTTTTTTAACAATCATTTATATGTTTTTTAAAATATTATTATAAATTAAGGGTTATTATAACAATGATAAGTGCATGCAAAACACTCATTTTCCCACAAACACAAGTAGTTGGAAAAAATTTATCAAGGAAATTATTTCGTCTATATTCCTAAGATAATACTTACAGTTTTTATATAATGATACTTTGTAAAGGGCAATTTATTTAAAGAGTAGATTATAGAGAAAAGTAACGATATAATTTATAAAAATCATATATTCATATTACTTATGGCATATATAATATATTAATAAAGAGTTAATGTCAAATAAAACCTTGAGATCCTATGTACTATCATTAAAGTTTTAAAAAAAGTATGATAATTTTCTGCTTCCTTTCCAAATGATTTTATATGAAAGCAGAAAATTTTAAATATTAAAAAAAACAAATCTTTTGTTTAATTTGCAAATGAGTCTTCTGGTATATCCATAACAGAGCTGTCTGTAGTAAGAATACCATCCATATTACCTATGGCACCAGGAAGTATAACATTTATAAAGTATGTTGCTGAGCTTACCTGACCCTGATAAAAAGCAATATCTTTCTTTTTTGCAGTTTTAATTTTTGGAGCAGCAACACTGGCTCTCCATAAATGCATCCAGCCAAGAATAACATCTCCAAAAGCTTCTAAATATGGGAAAGAAAATGCAAAAGCATCAAGTATTTTTGGAGACATGGCAGTTGCACCAAGATGTTTTGTTGTTTCAATCAATTTACTTAAAGCTGCATTTAAATTTTCAGATAATTTTTCAAGTCCTTCAATCTCTTTAGCATCTGAAGCTGTTTTACCTATTAATTTAAAGATCTCTTTTAATGGTTTACCACCACTCATTGCCAGTTTTCTTCCAAGGAGATCCATGGATTGAATACCGTTTGTACCTTCATATATTTTAGTGATTGTGCAATCTCTTAACAGTTGTTCCTGAGGATATTCTGTTATAAAACCATAACCTCCATAAACCTGTATACCGGTAGAACAGACACTAAAAGCTCTGTCAGTACAGTATCCTTTGGCAAAAGGTGTAAGGAATTCAATATATCCTTGATATAACTCTTTTTCTTCTTCATTATCAGAGGTTTTAACTATATCAAAACAATTGGCAATAAAGTACAGTAAACTTCTCATTCCTTCTACGTGAGATTTCATCCATATTAGCATACGTCTTACATCAGGATGATTTATAATTGCCACATCAGAAGCATCAGGATTCATCATGTCCAGTAAATTCTTGCCCTGGATTCTTTCTTTGGCGTAATTTACAGCGTTCATGTATGAAGCAGAAGCCATTGAAGCACCTTGTAATCCACATCCAAGCCTTGCTTCATTCATCATAACAAACATTGCCTTCATGCCTTTGTTTTTTGCACCAAGAAGCTCACCTATGCAATTGTTTTTGCCTCCCAGAGTTAAAGAGCATGTTGCATTTCCATGAATACCCATTTTTTCTTCAATACCGGTACAGACAACATCGTTATCTTCACCTAAAGAGCCATCATCATTTACTCTTATTTTAGGTACTAAAAATAAAGATATACCTTTTGTTCCTTTTGGTTCCCCTTCAATACGGGCAAGAACAGGATGAATTATATTTTCTGTAAGATCATTTTCACCACCAGAGATAAATATTTTACTTCCAGAGATAGAGTATGTACCATCATCATTTTTTACAGCTATTGTTTCAACAGCTCCAACATCTGAACCAGCCTGAGCTTCTGTAAGAAGCATTGTTCCAGCCCATTTTCCTGACCACATGTTTTTAAGGAAAAGTTTTTTTTGTTTGTCTGTTCCAAACTCTTCAACCAGTTTACCTGCACCATGGCAGAGACCCGGATACATTAAAAATGCAGGATTTGCACCAACAAAATATTCCCCACAAGAGGTTGCTACAGCGTATGGTAATCCCTGTCCGCCTAATTCAGGATCATCAGCCATTGCAATCCATTCACCTTCACAATATAATTTATAAATACGATGAAAATCTTTTGGAATTGATACCTTGCCGTTATCAAACTGACATCCTTCTTCATCTCCTGTTTTCTGAGTAGGCAGAATCTCTTTAATTGCGAGGTTTCTGGCCTCATTTATAACGAGATCTATTGTTTTTTTATTAAAATCCTTAAACATCTCATTTTTACTCAGGTTTGATACTTCCAGCATTTCGTGTAAAACAAAGTCAATATCTCTTCGCTCTGATATGGGTTGAACCATTTTTTTTACTCCTTTTTAAAAAAATACAAATTAAACATCAAAAAATGCAGACAGCATAACTTCAGCAAAATAAGACATACAAATACAAAAGCAACCTGAATTTGAGATGCAAAAATGCTGTTTTGTATACATTCCTACGAAATAACATAAATTGTTATTTTAACAATGAATAGTTTACTGTCAAGTAATTTTATTTATTATAGAAAAAACAGTGGATATGAATTTTTTTTGAATTTAAGAAAATAAAAAAAAGAGATATTTTTGATTAACAATTCATATATTGATTTAGTTTTTTTTTGTTGATTTTTATAGTAAAAAGAGATTCTATAAACAATATTTTTTTACTATTTTTTCAAACATAAAACATAAACAGATGATATATAATTATATTTTATTGATAGGAGCAGGAGTGTTTGTAGGTATTGGAGCGTCTTTCAGCGGGCTTGGAGGAGGTTTTTTAATGATTCCTCTGCTATTGTATCTTGGGTTTTCAGCTCAGGAGGCTGTAGGGACATCGTTTCTTGCTATATTTATTATTTCTGTTTCAGCTGTTTTTGCCCATAGTAAATTATCTCATGTAAACTATATAACTGGTCTGTTGCTCGGTGCAGGTGGCGTAATAGGTGCCCAAATAGGAGCTAAATTTATTGATAATTATTCAACAGTAAATTTTAAAAAAATTTTTGCAATTGTGCTTGTCTTGCTTGCATCTTATGTTTTTTTTAAAAAATGAAGGATTTTTTTTTAAAAAAAACTGATTTATTTTCTTTGTATTTCTTAGACTTTTTCTAAAAAAACCATGAAAAATTTTAATTTGGATGAAAAAAGTTTTATTGAAAACATAGTAAAATTTAAAATATTTGATAAAAACTGTGAAAAAGAGATCAAAAAAAAACCTCTTTTTTTTATGAAAATTGAGCTGTCTCTTTTAGATTATATGATAATCAGAGATCTTACAGAGATAGGTGAATGTAGAAGTGACATGAATATTGTATATATACTTGTAGTGATGTTTGCTGCAATTAAGGAGGGCAGCCTCTGTATAGATATAGATCAAAACAGGTTTATAAATTATATTTCTGAAAGCATGAAAAAAGAAGGTAAAACTTTTTTAACAGATTTTTTGTCAAATTTAAAAAAAGGTAATTATCAGAAACTTATAAGTATAAAAAAAAGTGATGAGATATCTGCTCTTCCACTTATTTTTGATCAATCAAAAAACAGAAAGCTGCTCTATTTCCATAAGTATTATGTTTATGAAAAACTTTTAGAAAAACATATGGAGTCTGTATTAACCGATGACAGAAAATTAAAAGCTGAAGTAGATATTGATTCTTTAATCAAAGAGATATATCAGTCTGATTTTTTGATTCGTATTGGAGATAAAAAAAAGCCTCTAATAAAAGATGATATCCAGATAAAAGCAATAAAACTTGCTGTTGAATCTTCCTTTGGAATAATCTCAGGAGGACCGGGTACAGGCAAAACATCTCTTATGGTAAACATTTTAAGGTGTCTTGTCAGATCCGGCTGCAATTCATCTGCAATTATGCTTGGTGCTCCTACTGGTCGAGCTGCTCAAAGAATAACAGATGCTGTTTCAGATAATATTTTATCTATAAAAAAGCCGTCAAAAGAGGATTTATCTCTTTTAAATCTTACAGGAAATACTCTGCATAAACTATTAAAATATAATAGTTTCAACAATAATTTTTTATATAACAGTTCAAATCCATTACCATCTGAGGTTATAATAGTAGATGAAGTATCTATGGTAGATTTGTTTATGATGGAAAAACTCCTCTGTGCAATAGATATAAAAAAAACAAAAATTATTTTTATCGGTGATAAAGATCAACTGCCTTCAGTTGATGCAGGGGCTGTCTTTAAAGAGATGATGCCAACAGATATTTACGGAAAATTTGCAGATAAACTTGTTGTATTAAAAACAGTTTACCGTTCAGGAAAAAATCTATTGCAGCTTGCAAAATCCATAAACAGAGGTATTTTTCCTGAATCTGATAATCTTTCTTTTGAGGCAGCTTTAAATAAAAGTACAGATAAATGGGCATTTGTACCAAAAGGAGATAAAGACAAACTCAAAAAAGATATAAAACTTTGGGTTGATCATAAATATCTTACAGATGGAAAAAACAGTAAAAAAAGTTATAAGGATTTAATAACAGAAGCTGAAAAGATTGATTTAAATGAGCTTGTTGATGTGGGTTTTAAGCTGAAACTGCTTGATGCAATATTTAATATTATTAAAACTGCAAGGATTTTATCGGTCGTAAAAAACGGAGCTTTTGGATGCAGAGGAATAAATTATTTTATTGTAAAACAAATGTTAAAAGTTTTGGACAAAGAAGCTGGAAAAGATGATATTTTTTCAGGAAATGTAATACTAATTACAAAAAATGATTATGCAAAAGAGTTGTTTAACGGTGATGTAGGGGTAATAATTAAGGATAGAGATAGAAATTATAAAGCTTATTTCCCAAAAGCCGGAAAATATACAGGGTTTTATATGAATACGCTTGTGTCATGGGAGACTGCTTTTGCAATGACTATACACAAAAGTCAAGGTTCTGAATTTGATAATGTTTTGCTGATATTGCCTGAAGATGAAGATCACAGACTTCTTACCCGTGAGATTGTCTATACTGCTGTAACGAGAGCAAAAAAAAGTGTTATTATTTATGGAACTGAAAATGGTATAAAAACAGCTTTGTCAAGAAAAATAAACCGGGATTCAGGATTAAACTGGTAATACTCTGTAATGCAGACAGATAATGTTTTGTCCACGTTCCTAACATGATATCTCTTTTACCGATCTTGCAAGTGTTAGAATATTTACACTTGCTGCATGGTTTTTCATTAAAACTTTAGCACATTCATCAGCTGTTTGTCCTGAAGTAAGAATGTCATCTACTATAAGAATTTTTTTCCCTTTTATATTACAAGCAGGATTTATTTTAAAGGCATTTTTTACGTTTGATTTACGTTGTTTTTTATTAAGCTTTGTTTGAGATATAGTAGGTATCAATCTTATTAACAGTTCTTTTTTTATGGAATAATTTTTCTCATCTTTTTTTAAAATTTTTAACAAATATGGCCATTTTCGGACAAGCAGGTATGCCTGATTATATCCTCTTTGTCTTAATCGTTTAATATGGAGTGGAACAGGAGCTATAATATCTGTGTCGTTAAATTCCTGGTTTTTATAAAAAGCATAAAAAAGGAACATGCCAAATGGTTTTGCCAAATGAATCATTCCATTATATTTAAACTGATGAATTAATGTTCTAAAAACCCTATTGTAAATACCAAAAGAATAAGCCTTATTAAAATATTTTTTTGAGGTAATGCACTCATGACACAAATGGTCGCAATCATTTATGGTGTTAAATGTTATTCCGCATTTAGGGCATAGAGGAGAAGCTACAGGTGAAAATTGTGTAATACATGTTTTACATAAAAAAGCTGACATAAGATCATAAAAAAGGTCATTTCTGTTTTGATGCAGATAGTACTTTAAATTTTTTTTTGTTTTATTAAAGAAAGATGGGTAGAGACTGCTTTTTTCAGAAAAAGAGAAAAATGTCCCGCAGCTTAGACATTTGTTTGGGAAAAAACAGGATAAAAAACTTTTTGCTATACGGGACATAAAATAAAAAGGCTATTTATTAATATTTTCAACAATTTTCTCAGCAAATTCAGAACACTTTACTTCGGTTGCACCTTGAATCTGTCTTGCCAGATCATATGTTACAAATCCTTGTTTAATAGTCTCCTGCAGTGCGCATCTAATAAGATCAGCTGCTTTATTCCAGCCCATGTATTCTAACATCATAGCACCTGAAAGAATTAAAGAACCAGGATTTACTTTATCTTTGCCTGCATACTTTGGAGCTGTTCCGTGTGTTGCTTCAAAAACTGCTGTATCACCTATATTTGCACCAGGAGCCATTCCAAGCCCTCCTACCTGAGCTGCCAGAGCATCTGAAATATAATCGCCGTTTAAATTGGGCGTGGCAATTACATCATACTCATCAGGTCTTAGAAGTACTTGTTGAAAAAGCATATCAGCTATTCTATCTTTTATTATAACTTTGCCATCAGGGCATTTACCGTCATATTTTTCAAATAATATTTTTTCTGAAATAGTTGAATCTTTAAATTTTTCTTCTGCTACCTCATATCCCCATTTGGAAAAAGCACCTTCAGTAAACTTCATGATATTTCCCTTATGCATTAAAGTAACACTTTTAAGATTGTTATCAATTGCATATAAAATGGCACTTTCAACTAAACGTTTTGTATTTTTTGCACTTATGGGTTTTATTCCTATACCAGATAGTTCTGGAATGTTGGCACCCATCTCATTTGTAAGAAATTCAGATAGTTTCAAGGCCTCATCACTTCCTGATTCCCATTCAATTCCTGCATAAAGATCTTCAGTATTTTCACGGAAAACTACCATATCAACTTTTTCAGGGAATTTCATAGGGCTTGGAACAGAATCAATATATTTAACAGGACGTATACAGGCATAAAGATCCAGTTTTTGACGTATTGTTACGTTTAAGCTTCTAAATCCTTTTCCCACAGGGGTAGTTAAAGGTCCTTTTATTGCAACTATATGTGATTTGATTGTTTCAAGAGCAGCGTCTGATATATATTCACCTGTTTTATCATAGCCTTTTTCTCCAATAAAAACTTCAAGCCATGAAATTTTCTTTGTATTATCAAATGCTTTTGATACAGCACTGTCAATTACTAATTTTGTTGCACTCCAGATATCAGGTCCTATTCCATCACCTTCTATAAATGGAATAACAGGACAATCAGGAACTATTAATTTTTTATTTTTATCTTTGGTAATTTTTTTTTCTGCTGACATGTGAAAAACAATATCCTTTCATTTTTTTTACTCAATATCTTTATTGTATTAAAATAGTTAATATTTTTTTACGAATAATTTTTATTTTGAAATAACAGCCTGTCGACAGGTTGTTCCAGAATGAAAATTCCTTCTGTGTTCAAGGCAAAAAATTAATTTAACCGCAGTCATACCCGTTGTATTTCGAGGATTAAATTCATTTTTTAACGCAGAAATTGGATAAATTAGCGTTTTGGATGCGCCTGTCGAAAAGCCTCATACATCACCAAAGCACCCGCAACAGATGCATTTAATGAACTTACATTCCCCTTTTGAGGTATAGAGATTAGAAAATCACAATTTTTTTTTACAAGGGGACGGATCCCTTTTTCTTCTGCACCAATAACTATAGCTATGGGAAATGTAAAATCAAACTCCCATAAAACATTACTGCTTTTATGGTCCATTCCTATAATCCAGATTCCTTTTTTTTTCATCTCCTGTATGGTTTTTGTCATATTTATGACCATTATAATTTTTATATGCTCAAGAGCTCCTGCTGATACTTTTGAAACAAGAGGTGAGGGCATAACTGCCCTGTTTTTTGGAATAATAATTGAATTTATACCTGTTGCATAAGCAGTTCTTATAAGAGCTCCGAGATTACGCGGATCACAAATATTATCTGCAAGAAGAAAGACACTCTCTTTGTTTGTTTTTTTTGTATCTAAAATATCTGAAAGCTTAAAATAAGGATAAATGCTTACTTTAGCAGCTATTGATTGATGCTGATCTGAGCCTGTCAGTTTTGATAACTGGTCAGTGTTTATCTCTTTTACAGTAATATTTTGAACCTGAGCTATAGATATTATCTGATTTGTACGGTTTGTTATATTTTTTGAAATATAAATTTCAAAAAATTCTCTTTTTTTTGTTTTTAAAGCTTCTAAAACAGGATGGAAACCAAAAAGAATCTCTGTGGACTGATTTCCCCCTTTTTTTTTTATGTTTTTTGTCATGTAATCTTTTTTGCTTTTTACTATAATAGAGCTTTTACGTTTTTATATCTAATGGTCAATGTTATGATCAGGCTTCTATAATACTAAATAATTTTTAAATAAACCGGTCATTTCTTTAACAGCATCTGAGAGTTTGTCATTAATAATAATATGTTTATATAGATCTTTTTGCAATATCTCTTTTTTTGCATTTTGAATTCGTTTGTTAATTACATCAGTGTCATCTGTATTACGTAAAATTAGTCTTTTTTTTAATTCATCAGCGTCAGGCGGCATAATAAAAATTGTTATACTCTCAGGATATTGTTTTAATATTTGCTTTGCTCCTTTAACATCAATATCAAGAATAATATTTTTGCCAGTATTAATAATTTTATTAAGTGTATCTGCAAGAGTTCCATAGTAATTACCATGAAC
>DAOWNP010000327.1 GCA_030642545.1 Desulfobacteraceae bacterium
ATAAAAATTAGTTTAGAAATTCAAGAAATTTATTCTAAAATAGCGGAAAAAACAATTAAACTTTCCGTATTTTGCCTATTTTATCTATTTTGCTTCTTGCAATTTCCTAACCGGACACCACTGATTCTTTTAAGCTATCTGCATAAATTTCTATAGAGTGTTTGACTTTGATTTTATCTTCAATTTTTGACAAAGCATCAGAAAGCTGCATCATACATGCAGGACACGCTGTTGACACCACTTTTGCTTTTGTTTTTTTTATGTTTTCTATTTTTTTTTCTGCTATTTTTTCTGAAATATTATAATGGGTAATACTAAAGCTTCCTCCCATACCACAACACCTGTCAGAATCTTCCATTTCAATAAAATCATATTTTTTATTCTGTTTTATTAATATCCTGGGCTCATTAACTACATTTAAAGATTTTTTTAAATGACAGGGATCATGATAAGTCATCTTTATAATATTTTCTTTAGCTTTTTTTTCATCAGGGAAATCAGAAACGGTTTTTTTTACAATAAATTCATTGATATCAATAATTTTTTCCCCAATTTTCTTAATTTCTTCTTTTAATTTTTTATCTGCTTCAAAAAACAGAGACCATATTTTTTTTATTGCAAAAATACATGTAGGACATGCAGATACAATATAATCAAATTTTTCTTTTTTTATTATATCTATATTGTGTTTAACTAATTTTTGAAAACTATACAAATCTCCACCTGCAATAGATGGCATTCCACAGCATCCCTGTTCTTCAGGAATAATTACATTAAATCCATGATAATTTAAAACTTTTAAAACAGCATCACCTATATCAGGATATAATTTATCAGTAAGACAACCCACAAAAAACAACACTCTTTTACTATCTGTTTTATAACTTTTATAACTTTTATAACTTTTTTTTAACTCCACTCTTTTTTTAAAAGAGGTCTCTGCAATATCAACAAAATACCTGTTTTTAGGCAGAGGTGAAAAGCTTCTGGAACATGATGTATTAAGATCATTATCTGCATGTTTTAACAATATATTCTGATATTTACTGCCTAAATCACAAACATGGTCAAAAACATTATTTTTGGCAAGAATCTGTCTTAATAATATTTTCTTGCTTGCTGATAATCCTGTAAACTCTGCAAGTATTACTCTTGCTTTTAAAAATATCTCAAATATATCTACACCATTAGGACATAAAAACCCACATGACCCGCATAACAGGCAGCAATCAAGCCTTTTTTGTACCTTTTTGGGATTTTGAAATATCTTTTTACCCAAAGCTTTTAAAAGAACAATTTTCCCCCTTGCAGAATCTGCCTCATCACATGTTTGTCCATATACAGAACATACTGACTGACATGATCCGCAACGTGTACAAACATTCATCAAAGCTTCAATTTCATTTATAAGCTCTGCAAGCTTTTCGATTTTTTTCATTTATCTGCCAATATCTATTTTTCTAAAACCGTCCTGCTTCTTTTCACAGCACAAAGATCTCCACACATGGTACATACATCCTGATCTATAGGCTTTGATGAATCCCTGTATTTTTTTGCTTTTTCAGGGTCAATAGCAAGGTTTAACATTTTTTCCCAATCAAGATTTTTTCTCGCTTCACTCATTTCATTGTCCCAATCAATTGCTTTTGGAATTTTCTTTGCAATATCTGCTGCATGGGCTGCTATTCTTGTAGCTATTATTCCTTCTTTCATATCATCTAAATCAGGAAGTCTTAAATGTTCAGCAGGTGTAACATAACACAGAAAATCTGCTCCGTTTGAAGCAGCAAGAGCACCTCCTATTGCAGAAGTTATATGATCATAACCAGGAGCAATGTCTGTAACAACAGGACCTAAAACATAAAAGGGCGCTCCATGACAAAGTTTTTTTTCAAGCTGCATATTGGAGACAACTTCATTTAAAGGAACATGACCAGGGCCTTCTATCATTACTTGAACATCTTCTGACCATGCAGCTTTAGTTAGTTCACCCAAAAAAATAAGTTCCTGAATCTGGGGTGCATCTGTTGAATCTTTCAGGCTTCCTGGCCTTAATCCATCTCCAAGACTCAGTGTAACATCAAATTTTTTGCATATCTCAAGAAGCCTGTCAAAATATTCATAAAAAGGATTTTCCCTGTTATTTTCTTTCATCCATTCAAGAAGAACACTTCCACCTCTGCTTACAACATGGGTCAGGCGTGGATTTTTTTCTATTCTTTCAACAGCTACCTGATTTAGACCAGCATGGATTGTTATAAAATCAATACCATCTTTTGCATGATCTAAAACAACACTGAAAAAATCATCTACTGTTATCTCTTTTACTTTTTTACCATACCTTGCAACTGCATCGTATACAGGAACTGTTCCAATCATTACAGGACAATTTTCTACAATCTTTTGCCTGAAACCACCTGTATTTCCAAAAGTACTAAGATCCATAATAGCATCTGCTTTTAACTTTACAGCAGTATCAACCTTAATATACTCTTTTTCAATATCAAATGAGTCTTCAGAAACACCAAGATTTACATTGATTTTGGTACTTAAACCCTCTCCAACCCCTTTTCCAATTAGACTTTTATGATTTTTATTTGCCGGAATTACAATTCTGCCATCTCTGATTTTTCCCATAAGATCCGGTTTTGTAATAGTTTCTTCTTTATATACATCTTCCATCTCTTTTGTAAAAATACCTTTTTTTGCAGCATTTTTTTGTGTTGTATAACTCATTTTATATTTTCCTTAACAAGGGAGTTTTTTTATTATTTTTCCACTTTTGTTTTGTCCATCAATGCTTTCAATCTTTTTACTTTTACTCCAATATTATCTGCTCCTGTAATTTCAGTAACAAGAGATATAGTTTTAGCTCCTTTTCTTACTACCTGCTCTATATTATGTTCCTTTATTCCTCCAATAGCTACAAAAGGCACCAAAACATCAGACACAGCATATTCAAGATA
>DAOWNP010000202.1 GCA_030642545.1 Desulfobacteraceae bacterium
CATGGTAAAGGGAATAGAAAATCCCTCTGAGATGGTAAAGAAGCATGTGGGAGTTCAAAGTGTATGTGAGGCTGCAGCTATTCTTGCTGCAGGAAACGGGAGACTTATTGTATGCAAGCAAAAGACAAAAAATGTGACACTGGCAGTAGCAGAAAGACTCTTTATATAGTAGGTATAGGACCAGGAAGTATAGAACATATGTCCCAAAGGGCATGTACTGTTTTAAAGAGTGTTGATATTGTTGCCGGTTATACAACTTATATTGATATTATCAAGCCTCTTTTAAAAGGTAAAAAAATTATAAGCACAGGAATGATGAAAGAGGTAGATAGAGTACAGGCTGCTATAGATACAGTAATAGATAGACAATCTTGTGCTATTGTATCAAGTGGAGATCCTGGTATTTATGCCATGTCCGGGCTTGTCTTTGAAATGTGCAAAAAAGAAGATATTAAGATTTTATCACCTTCTTCTATGGATAAGTGTATTGCAAAAAATGAGATTACAATAGAGGTTATCCCAGGCATACCGGCTTTAGGTTCTGGAGCATCACTTCTTGGTGCACCACTTACCCATGATTTTGCAGTAATAAGTTTAAGCGATCTTCTTACTCCGTGGGAGCTTATAGAGAAGCGAATTAAAGCAGCAGCTGAAGCTGATTTTGTAATAGTAATTTATAATCCAAAAAGCAAGAAACGTAACTGGCAGCTTGAAGCAGCAGGAAAAATAATATTAAAATATCGTGATAAAAATACTCCTGTAGGTATTGTACGATCAGCCATGAGAGCCGAGCAGAAAGTTGATATTATTCTTCTAAAAGATCTTGATAAAGCAGATGTAAATATGCAGACAACTGTTTTTATAGGTAACAGCAACTCTTTTAAATATCATGATTATATTGTAACGCCAAGAGGATACACAAAAAAATATGATATATGAAAATACTTTTAAAAAACTATAGCAGATCTATTTTGTAGAAAATTAAGGAATATTATATGTCATTTGATCAGCTTGGACTCAGGGATGAACTATTAAAAGCTGTTAAGGCCAGGGGGTATCTTGTACCTAATCCTATTCAGCTTAAAGCTATTCCAGTTATTCTTGCAAACCATGATGTTTTTGCATGTGCCATGACCGGAACAGGAAAAACAGATGCGTTTGCCTTACCCATTGTTGAGATTCTGAGCCGTAAAAAGAGCAGCAGACGAAAACTCCGGACGCTTATATTAACTCCCACACGAGAATTGGCACATCAGGTAGGAGATATCATCAAAGCTTATGCAAGAGTTGTATCTATAAGATGTACTGTAGTTTATGGCGGAGTTCATATTAAACCGCAGATTGACCGGTTGAAACGCGGTGTTGATATTCTCGTGGCAACACCAGGGCGTTTGATAGATCTTGTCAGAAAAAAGCAATTGAATCTATCCTTTATAGAGTTTTTGGTTTTTGATGAGGCAGACAGAATGCTGGATCTGGGATTTAGTAAGGAAATTTCTGAAATTCTTGATCTGGTTCCTGTTAAACGCAGGACAATGCTGTTTTCTGCTACATATACTACACAAATTAGAAACCTTGCAGACCAAATGTTGCAAGATCCGGAATATATTGAGGTTAATCCAGGTAATGCAGCAGCAGAACTAATCAATCAGAAAATTCATCTTGTAGAGAGATCAAATAAACGAGCTCTTCTTACTCATTTGCTTAACATTAAAAACTGGGACAGAATACTGGTTTTTATCCGTACAAAAAAAGGAGCTGACAAGCTTGTCTTAAAACTTGCAGAAAAAGGGTTGTCAGTTTCTGCTCTACACAGCAATAAGAGCCAGGCTTTTAGAACACGTACTTTAGAAAGATTCAAACGCGGTAAACTTCGTATTCTTGTAGCAACGGATGTGGCAGCAAGGGGTATTGATATCATCAATCTGCCATGTGTAGTTAATTATGATATCCCACAAGACCCGGCAGATTATATTCACAGGATAGGCCGTACTGGTCGTGCTGGTGAAAGCGGTCTTGCCATCTCTTTTGTCAGCAGCGATGAAAAAATTTATCTCAAAGCTATTGAAAAACTCTTGAAACAGAAAATCTGCGTGGAAAAGGTTAATTGTTATACAGAAGACAGTGACATTCCTGATTTTGTTCTATATCGTCCTGATAGTTTGTTTGTCAAAAAAAAGGTAGATAAAGAGATAAAAGAGATAATTGAGAAAAGAGAGTTTTTAAAGCAGAGATCTAAAAACAAGAATGTAAAAGTTGCAGGCACAGGGAAGAGTTTTAGATTTAAATCAAAATCAAAATCTATATCGAGAAATAAGAATTCTAAGGGATTTGGTAAAAAAAAAATATGAATTATAAAAACAGCACCTGGTTTGCCCCTGTGACAAAATTTACAGAAAACAAATTCAAACAGGCAAAGGGAAGTCATGGATGGGATCATACTCAAAGAGTAGTAAGACTATGCTCACATATCGGAGCTTTTGAAAAAGCTGATATGGATATCCTGCTATGTGCTGCATACCTTCATGACATAGGAAGAACAGTAAATAATGAATCTGTATGCCATGGAAAAACTGGTGCAGAAATGGCAGAGCCTGTTATCTGCAGCTTATTTAGTAAACAAAAAAAAGATAATATATTACACTGTATACGTTCTCACAGATTCAGAGGAAACAGCACTCCTTGTTCTAATGAGGCAAAAGTCTTATTTGATGCAGATAAAATAGACGCTATAGGTGCAGTTGGAATTGCAAGAGCATATCTTTTTGCAGGAGAGATAGGATCTATGCTTCACAACCCAAACCATGATATTTCAAATGCCAGATCTTATACTGTTGAAGATACCGGCTTTTTAGAATATAATGTGAAACTTATTAAAATAAAAGACAGAATGTTAACTGTTACAGGAAAAGAACTTGCCTGTGACAGACACCAGTTTATGGAACAATTTTTTAAAAGATTTATATCTGAATATGAGGGAAAACAATGAGCCTTAATAAAGTTGATAAAATAGATGATCTTGTGAAGATAAATAATATTTTGATAAGTGTTTCAGATAAAAGCGGACTTGATAATTTAATCCCCCTGCTTGTTACAACAAATCCTGAAATAAGAATATTTTCAACAGGAGGAACTTATAAAAAGATTGAAACAATATTAGGAAATAAAAAAGAGTGTTTAACTAAAGTGTCTTCTTACACCGGGCAACCTGAAACTCAAGGAGGACTTGTAAAAACTCTTGATTTTAAAATCTATCTTGGTCTTCTCACAGAAACTTACAACAAATATCATAACGATGATCTTATAAGAACTGCTGCTGTTCCTATTGATATGGTCATTGTTAATCTATACCCTTTTAAAGAAACAGTTGCAAAAGAAGATACAACTGTTGAAACTGCAAGAGCAAATATAGATATTGGAGGCCCGTGTATGATACGAGCATCTGCAAAAAATTATTTAAGAGTGCTTTCTGTTACTGATCCAAAAGATTATGACTCTATTCTTTCAGATTTAAAGAAAAACAGAGGAAGTTCCTCTTTAGATCTGCGTTTTAAGCAGGCAAAAAAGGCTTTTTTACACACAGCAGATTATGATAGAACAATATCTGATTATTTGAATCAAAAAACATTTGATGAGGCTTTAGCCTGTTATAAAATTTCAGAAAAATAAAAAATGTATATAAAAACATGGAGACTCTTATGCCCAAAGATATAAAAAAGATGTATAAAACAATAATGGATGATCATTTTCCACCAAAAATGGAAATTAGCTTTATTGATTCTGAAAAAAGACAAACCCTTTATTATGAAAAAGTTTCATGGACAATTGACAATACGAAAAAGGGACTAAGATATGGTGAAAATCCGGGCCAGGAAGCAGCACTGTATCGTTTGGCAAATGGGAATCTTGTTCTCGGAGAAACTGAAACTATTTTACCCGGCAGGTACCTTGCCTCTGACATAGAACTTCTGCAATCAGGGAAACATCCTGGAAAGACAAACCTTACTGATACAGATAATGCATTAAACATACTAAGATATTTTGAAGACACACCTGCTACTGTAATAGTAAAACATAATAACCCCTGTGGAGCAGCAAAAGGGGCAACTCTTGAAGAAGCTTATAACAAAGCTTATATGGCAGACAGAATCGCAGCTTTTGGCGGATGTATTGCATTAAACAGGAGTATAGACAAAGCAACTGCAAAATCAATTTCAATGCAGTATGCCGAAGTTGTCGTTGCTCCTGATTTTGAAGAAGGTGCTTTAGACATTTTAAGAAAGAAAAAAAACTTAAGAGTCATAAAAATAGGCAATATCAGCAAACTGTCAAACTTTGTAGGCAAACGATGTGTTGAATTTAAAAGTCTTATAGATGGTGGTATTATAACACAATGGTCTTTTGCCCCAAAAACTCTTTCAAAAACAGATTTTACTCTTGCATCATGTGAATACAAAGGGAAAAACTATAAAATCAACAGAGAACCTAATGAACAGGAATATGATGACATGCTCTTTGGATGGTTAATAGAGTCAGGAGTAACATCAAACTCTGTAATTTATGTAAAAGACGGAGTTACTGTAGGTATTGGGACAGGAGAGCAAGACAGAGTAGGAGTTGCTGAAATAGCAAGAGACAAGGCTTATAAAAAACTTGCTGACAGATACTGTTTTGAAGAACATAATATAGCTTACAATGAAATTACCGATATAGACAAAAAAGCAGCTATTGATGATCGTGTTAAGCAGGAAAAAGGAGGACTTATCGGAGCCTGCATGGTAAGCGATGCATTTTTCCCGTTTAGAGACGGCATAGATGTTGGTCTTACACAAGGAGTTAAATCTGTAATTCATCCTGGAGGATCATTAAACGATTATCACTCTATAGAAGCATGTAATGAATTTGGTGCTACAATGGTATTTACAGGACAAAGAAGTTTTAAACATTAATATTCAGTGGTGTCCGGTTAGGAACGTGGATGAAATAATTTCCACAAATAGGCACATAGATTGGGGTTAGATTTGTTTGATCTGAAAACTCAAAAA
>DAOWNP010000084.1 GCA_030642545.1 Desulfobacteraceae bacterium
ATTGTGGCAATATGTTGAATTGCATGCAAAAACTGCCGAACATATTGTCTGATTTATGGTCTTAAAAATGGCCAGTTTTACGAGGTCTGTTTTAATTCTTATTTAGTACTTTGCAGATTGTATTAGAGAGATCTTTCATGGTAACCGGTTTCATCAGAAAACCTTTTGTCCCTATAAGCTCTGCTTTTTCCTCAGATATTATTTCACTAAAACCAGTACATATTATAACAGGAATATCAGGACGAATTTTAATTAATTCCTTTGAAAGTTTATCCCCTGTCATATCTGGCATGGTCATGTCAGTGATAACAAGATCAAAATCATAAGGATTATCTCGAAATATATTTAAAGCATCAGCACTGACAGTTAGAGCTGTCACATGATATCCCAATCGTTCAAGCATTTCTTTTTCTATATCCACAACAATTTTCTGATCATCAATAAGAAGAATACGTTCATCTCCTTTTTGGACAGGTAAATATGCTTCATTTTTAATTTTATCTATCTGTTTTTTTATTACCGGCAAAAAAACCTGAAATTCAGCTCCTTTGCCATGTTCACTATAAACTTTAATATACCCGCCATGAGTTTTAACAATACCATGTATAACTGCCAGACCCAACCCTGTACCTCTATCTTTTTCTTTGGTGGTAAAATAAGGATCAAATATGCGGTCAATAATACTTTTTTTAATACCAATGCCAGTATCAGTTACTTTTAAACAAATATAATTACCTGCAACCATTACCTGACTTTTTAAGTCACTATCTGATAATTTGAGCTCTTCTAAGGATACTGTTAATGTTCCTTCTTTTTCTCCCATAGCATAATAAGCATTGGTGCAAAGGTTCATAATAATTTGATGAATCTGTGTAGAATTAGCAAGAACTAAACCATAATCTTTTTTAATATGTTGAGTGACATTAATGGTACTTGGCAAAGATGATTTTATTAATTTCAAGGCTTCTTTTACAGCAAATTGTATCTTTAGTGGTTTTAATTCCTGTTCGTTTTGACGACTAAATGTAAGTATTTGTTTAACGAGATCTTTTGCCCGCGTAGCTCCGTTAAAAACTTCTGTAAGATAGTCATGTAATGGATTATCTCTATGAATATCACATAACATTATTTCTAAATAACCAAATATTGGGGATAAAATGTTATTGAAATCATGTGCAATTCCTCCGGCTAATGTACCTATTGACTCCATCTTTTGTGCCTGAGTTAATTGTTTTTGAAGTTTATTGACTTTTTTTTCCCATAAAACTTTTTCCGTTATATCTCTGCCCATGCCTGTGATAAAAGGCTCACTATTATCAGGATTAACGACTGAGCTATGGTGTTCAATGGTTATAGTATCACCATTTTTTGCAAAATAAGTCGCAATTCCTTCATGATATCTGGTTGCTTTAAGCTGTTTAATATATTCAGCTTCAAAATCAGATACTAATTCAGGTATTAAAAATTCCGTGCTTTTATGCCCAATAAGCTCTTTTTTTTTATACCCAAAAAGTTTTTCCAGTGCCGGGTTTACTGAGAGAAAACGTCCTTCCATATCTTTTGTATAAAAAAGATCAGACATAGAATCAAAGAGGTACTGATACCTATTTTCTGATTTTATTAGTTCCAGTTCTGCCTGCTTACGTTTGTTAATATTTCTTCCAACTGACATGATCATCATAACCTTGCCATTTTTATCCAAAAGACCAGTTTTATGCCACTCCTGCCAGCACCAGCCATCTTTTGTCATTATACGCTCTTCTACCTTGACAAAATAAGGCGGTTTAAGAACATCGTTCATGGCTTTTTTTGCAATCTTGAGATCCTCATGATGAATAGGGAACATAAAGTTCTCCCCAACCAATTCATCATGAGTTTTTCCAAATGTTTTACAAAATGATGGACTTACAAAAAGAATACGCATGTTAATATCAAGCTTTACAATCATATCTGTCTGGTTTTCTACAAGAACCCTGTATTTTCCCTCACTTTTTTGCAAAGACTCCATTGTTTTAGTTTGTTTAGATATCATGTGATTAAATGCAGCTGTCAGATCTACCACTTCCCTGCATCCGCCAATAGAGGTAATATCTTCCTCCTTCTTTCCATTACCAAAAGAATACATTACTTTTGATAGCTGGGTAATAGGTTTGATAATATGCCGTGTAAAAAAGCTTCCAACCAAAACACCAATGAATACAACAAAAAAAGTTGTAATTAAGATACGGTAGCCAAGTTTCACTACCTGGCTATATGATTGGATTTTGTTCACTCCTATATGAATATAACCGGGTATGCCGTTGGCAAGTGGATATGAAATATCAAAAACAGGCTGCTTTAAAATAGCACTATTGCTTAGATATGATCCATTAGTATGATCTTTTTCATAAATCATATTTTTAAAATCTTCAGGAATATTATCTTTAAAAGCATGAGCAAAGATTTTATTATTAATCCCAACAATATAAGCATATTCTATATCTATGTTATTGTTAATAATTTTTTGAAGTGCTTTTTCTGCTAAAAATGCTTTGTTGTCTATTACACTTTGTGTAATAAAGTCCGCGATAATCTGAGCAATAATCCTGGATTTTTTTTTATGTTCCATGTCAAATGCATTATATATAATATTACTGCTAAACCAGTTTCCTGCAAGGCAGATACAAGCAGCAATAATAACAGCCAGAATAATAATTTTATTGGAAAGTTTTATGATTTCACCTCTTTAAATTTAATGATTATCCAATTTTTATTTTGAATAAATGGTGTATTCATATATTTATTTGATTATAGTTAAAGTGAAGTGTAAGTAAAATTAAAATTAAGCTTGTATTTTTAAACTGATCAGTCTTAAACCTTCTAAGGTAAGATCAGGTTCTATAAAATCTATTGTAGAGGATGCATCTTTTATTAAACCGGCAAGTCCTCCTGTAGCAATTACTTTTGGTGTTGTTTCCATCTCTTTTGCCATATGTACAATCATTCCATCAACCATTGCTGCACTGCCATGTATTATACCTGATTTTATACTATCATCTGTGTTTTTTCCAATTACAGAAGATGGTGCTTTTAAAAGCTCTACCCTCGGTAGTTTGGATGCATATGAAAACAAGGCTTCAGCTGAAATCATTATCCCTGGCAGTATTGCACCGCCGAGATATTCTCCTTTTGCAGAAACTGCATCAAATGTTGTGGCTGTACCAAAATCTATAATAATAATACTTGTTTTATATTTTTCATAAGCTGCAACAGCATTTACTATTCTGTCTGCTCCAACTTCTGATGGATTATCATATAATATGGGCATTTCTTTATAAGTTTTTGCATTTACCCATACAGGTTCTTTTTTTAAATATTTTATACAAAAACTATTAAATGGACGTGCAACAGGAGGAACAACATTAGATATTATTATTCTGTCTATATTCTGCTCTTTTATACCTGCCTGTATAAATAAACCTTTAAAAAGTATATAAAACTCATCATCTGTTCTGTTTTTTTCTGTCCGAATCCGCCATGTTTTAATTTGCAGGTCTTTATCAAAAACTCCTATTACAGTATTTGTATTTCCTACATCTATTACAAGAAGCATAAAGTACCTTTGAAAAATTCAAGCCAATTTAACAGCATCTATAACCCTTGTTGTTACAATGGTCTCTTTTACATTATGAACCCTTACAATATGAGCACCATTTAAAATTGATGCAGAAACAGCAGCCTGGGTTCCTGTTTCTATGTCAATAGAGTTTAGTTTAGTTTTATCTTTATCCTGTTTTTGTAAAATATTTCTGATAAAAGCTTTTCTTGAAGGTCCAACAAGAATTGGCAGATTAAGGGTATTAAATTTATCTATATTATTAATAATCTGTAAATTATGATTAAAACTTTTCCCAAATCCTATTCCCGGATCTATAATAATTTTGGATTTATCTATATTTTTTTCCATAGCCTTTTTTACGGCATCTTCGAGAAACAGACAGATCTCTTTAATGAGATTTTCATAAGTTGGTAATACCTGCATGGCTTTAGGTCTGCCTTTAATATGCATTAATATAACGGCAACCTCATGTTTTGCGGCAACATCAGTCATTTTGGAGTCAAAGGTAAAAGATGAAATATCGTTTATAATAGATGCTCCAGCAAGCACTGCTTTTTCTGCTACTACTGCTTTTGTGGTATCTATTGAGATGGGAATTGATACCTGTTTAGATAACTCTCTTATAACCGGAATTACTCTTTCTATCTCATCTTTTTCTGATACAGGATTTGAAAAAGGTCTTGTTGATTCACCCCCAATATCAATAATATCTGCTCCTTCATCAGCCATTTTAAGACCTTGATCAATGGCTGATGAAGGATTAATATACAGACCTCCATCTGAAAACGAATCTGGTGTTACGTTTAAAATTCCCATTACACAGGTTTTTTCACCAAGCTTAAGACAATGGTTTTTAAAGACCATATTATATGGTTTTATTTTCTTCATTATCTTTTTTGCTATCAGGTTCTTTCTCTTTTTCGTCCTTTGAAAAAGAAGGTATAGATAAAGATGAAAGTTTAATATCTGGTCTCATAGTCATTATCAAATCATCTAACTCCTTTCCAAGAACTGTCTCTTTTTCCAGCAAAAGTTCCGCAAGCTTATGTAAGATATCAATGTTTTCAGATAAAAGCTTTTCAGCCTGAGCATAACTTTCCTTAATTATCCTTCTGACTTCAGAATCAATCAGCTTTGCTGTCTCTTCAGAACAATCTTTTGGTTTTGTAATTTCTCTTCCTAAAAAAATCTGGTCTTCACTGTGAGAAAATGACATAGGCCCTAACTTCTCACTCATACCCCAATTCCGCACCATTTTTTGGGCAAGCTCTGTTGCCTGCTTTATATCATTTGAAGCACCTGTGCTTATTCTATTAAAAATAAGCTGCTCTGCTACCCGCCCTCCAAAAGCTACTGAAAGATCATTTTCAAGCTGATCTTTAAATTTAAAATCTCTCTCTTCAGGTAAAAACCAGGTTATTCCAGCAGCTTTTCCTCTTGGAATAATTGTTATTTTGTTTACTGCATCTGTTTCAGGAAGAAACCTTGCTACCAAAGCATGACCTCCTTCATGGTACGCAGTAATTTTTCTGTCTTCTTCTTTAATAACTTTTGATTTACGTTCAAGACCCATATAAACTTTATCTTTAGCTTCTTCAAAATCTTTCATCCGGACTTTTTCCTGATTTGTTTTTGCAGCAAGAAGTGCGGCTTCATTTACTATGTTCTCAAGATCTGCACCTGAAAATCCAGGAGTTCCTTTAGCAAGGATAAGAGCATTAACATCAGCGTCTACAGGCGTTTTTTTCATATGAACTAAAAATATTTTTTCACGTCCTTTTATATCTGGTAAAGAAACAAAAACCTGTCTGTCAAACCGTCCTGGTCTGAGAAGAGCTGGATCTAATACATCAGGCCTGTTTGTAGCTGCAATAAGAATAACCCCTTCATTTGATGTAAATCCATCCATTTCTACAAGTAATTGATTAAGAGTCTGCTCTCTTTCATCATGTCCACCTCCAAGCCCTGCTCCCCTGTGTCTTCCCACAGCATCTATCTCATCTATAAAAATTATACAGGGTGCATTTTTTTTGCCCTGATTAAAAAGATCTCTTACCCTTGATGCTCCAACACCCACAAACATTTCAACAAAATCTGATCCGCTGATACTAAAGAAAGGGACGTCTGCTTCTCCTGATATAGCCCTTGCGAGAAGGGTTTTGCCTGTACCTGGGGAACCCATTAATAAAACACCTTTTGGTATTCTTCCTCCCAGACGGGTAAATCTTTTCGGGTCTTTTAAAAAATCAATTATCTCTTCTAATTCTTCCTTTGCTTCTTCTATACCTGCAACATCTTTAAAGGTAACCTTTTCTGCCTGATCAGATAAAAGCTTTGCTCTGCTTTTCCCAAAAGAGATAGCTTTACCTCCTCCACCCTGCATCTGTTTCATAAAAAAGACCCAAACACCTATCAGAAGTATCATAGGTACCCACGATACAAGTACAGAAACAAGCCATGGTGTTTCTGTAGGAGGTTTTGCTTTTATAGCTACTCCATTTTTTCTCAGTATTTTTATAAGCTCACTGTCTTCAGGAGAATATACTTTAAAACGTGTTCCATTTAAATCTGTACCAAAAAGATTTTTATCCTGAATTATTACAGAAGCAACACGCTTCCTTTCCACCATAGTAATAAAATCTGAATAATTTAAAGTTGTTTCAGATACCTGTTGGTTTTGATTAAAAATTTTAAACAGCATCATCATCATCAGTATTATTACAAGCCATAAAGCCATATTTTTATAAAAAGGGTTCAAAAAATTTTTCCTCCATCATAATTAGTTTATGATTAAAATATTAAATATCAGGTAAAAAAAGTTGTATTTTAAGAACTTTTTCTGTTTTTCTATCTACCTTAACACAATCACTTATACGATATCCGGCAATCCATATAATTTTACCATCTGATTCAATAAGCGGACATTCTATTCTATCTTTTTCCGAAATTTTATTATTATTAAAAAATTTTTTTAGCTTTTGACAACCTTTCATACCAAAAGGAATAAATCTATCTCCTGGTTTAAAATTTCTTACCTGTAATGGAAATTTAACTTTATTAAAGTCCATACAGGCAGTATTTTGTTCATAAACTAAATTAGCATCTATTGTATGCATACATGAAAACTTAAGCTTTACCCCTGTTTCTTTAATTTTTAAAAATATATCTGTATCTTTTACCTGATTTACAAAATAATTTGAAAACATTACTTTTTCACTGGATTTTTGTTTAAATCCAGCCG
Organism: Desulfobacteraceae bacterium; assembly: GCA_030642545.1. Classification (GTDB taxonomy): domain Bacteria; phylum Desulfobacterota; class Desulfobacteria; order Desulfobacterales; family DAOWNP01; genus DAOWNP01. Next base: position 6,840 of record DAOWNP010000084.1, read on the forward strand.
GTAAAAAAAAAACAGTACTGTTTTTTTGTATAACTTTAATATCAGGAAGGTCAAGCCGTTTTTTAGAATGAAAATTATTCATAATTTCAATTATTGAATCAACATGCACCAGTTGTATCTTTCTTAAACTTCCTCTTGCTTTTTGCAATGCTTTTCTTATAATTCTCCGTTTTACAGCAATATGATGCTTTTCAAATCCTTTTATAGAAAGAGCAATGTGTCCATTTTTATCAAAAAAAGTATATTTTTCAAACAAAGGTTCAATCAGAGCATCAATCCACTGGTTTTCTTTTTGTATAACATCGGCAAATCTCGTTAAAGATTCAGCAATTTTAGGATTATATTCTTTGTTTAATAATGGTAATAATTTATGCCTTATTTTATTCCTGAGATATTTTGTATCTTTATTTGAAGAATCAGATACAAATTTTAAGTTATTTAATAATAAAAACTCTATAATATCATTTTTTGAAATATTAATAAAAGGTCGTATTATCTTTCCTTCCCTTACAGGAGGAATCCCTCCTGCACCTGTAAGGCCGCTCCCTCTAAAAAGATACATTAATATAAGCTCGGCATTATCATCTCTATGATGAGCTAAGGCTATTTTATTATAACTGTTTTGTTCAGCTGTTTTTAAAAAAAAATTGTATCTTACTGTTCTTGCTGCTTCTTCTAATGAAAGCCGTGTTTCTTTTTTATATTGATTTACATCAACTTTTTTTAAAAAAAAAGGAATATTTAATTTCTTTGATAAAGCAAATACAAACTCGGCATCTTTATCTGAATCAGATCCTCTTAAGCAATGATTTAAGTGAGCAACCCCAATTGAAATATTAAATTCATCTGCAAACATTTGCAAGAAAAAACAAAGTGCAACAGAATCAGATCCGCCTGATACACCTATAAGCACACGGTCTTTCTGCTTAATCATATTATAAGTCAGAATAGTTTTATGAATTTTATTTAAAATTTTTTTATTTTGTACTAAAAATTCTGATTTTAACATAAAATAAAAACGATATCTATAACTTTGTAAGTTCAATAATAAAAAGGAAACAAATATCTATATTATAGATTATAGTGTTTTGTCAACAATATCCCTTGTAAAATATTGTAATTTAAGCTTATTATTTAAAACACTTAATAATAAAAGATGGTATTCTATCTATTTTTTACAGATAGCACTTTCGACAGGTTGTCTGCGGAATGAAAATTCCTTCTGTGTTCAAGGCAGAAAATTAATTTAACCACAGGCATACTTAGTTGTATTTTCCGGATTAAATTTATTTTTTAAGGAACGTGGATGAAATAACTTCTACAAATAGGCACATAGATTGGGGTTAGATTTGTTTGATCTGAAAACTCAAAAAGAGATGGAATAGCTGGCTCTTTTGATGTTTTTGTGATTTTAGATCGGGCAAAGATGACCTGACTCTATTATGTATAATTGCGGAAATTGTTTTGTCCACGTTCCTTAGGAAATTGCCGGAAACAAAATAGACAAGAGACGGAAAGTTTAATTATTTTTTCCGCTATTTTAGAATAAATTTCTTGAATTTCTAAGTTTGCTTCGCCAAAATTGCAAAACTCGCTCGTACCTCACTCAAACAATCGCAATTTTTTTGGCTATGCTGCACTAAGAAATTCTACTAAATTTATTCCATACGCTACAAAAACAAGTAAACTTCCCTCTCTCAAGATTCTAATCGGACACTACTGATTAATATTAAAAAAACATACAGTTTTATTAAATATTAATGCTTAAAACTGCAATAAAGCTTCTCTTGAGTTGTTACAAAACGCTAAAGAAACCAATTATAAATTTATAGATTGATATTGTAGCCCGTATGGGATATTTTTATTGTAAGGAGGTGATACCTATGGCAAAGACTGCAACCGTAAGAGCAAGAATTGAACCTGAACTTAAAAAAGACGTTGAAAACCTTTTTAAGAAATTAGGTCTTTCTACAACCGAAGCGATTTCAATATTTTATAGACAGGTAAAACTAAGAAACGGGCTACCCTTTAATGTCGTTATTCCTAACAAGACAACAGAAAGGGTTTTTAAAGACAC
>DAOWNP010000227.1 GCA_030642545.1 Desulfobacteraceae bacterium
ACTTTCATAAGCTTCCACCTTTGGAGTAAAAATATAATGAAATATCCCAAAATAAAAGCAGTAGTAGTGATCGATGATAATACTTTAGCAATTGAATTTGATAATAAACAAAAGAAAAAATACGATATTACTCCATTGCTGGAGAAAGAGATGTTTTTGCCATTGAAAAATTCAGCATTCTTCAATTGTGTAAAGGTAGAGCAAGGAGGGTATGCAGTAGTGTGGGATAACAAAATTGATATTAGTGAATATGAACTTTGGCGTAATGGAAAGCCAATGTCATAACAAAAAAATGCAGCGGACGCAAAAAGCGCGCCGTTGATTTTGACGTTCGATGCAAAAAAATATTTTCTTTTCAATTACACTTGTACAAACGATTGGACATGTATAAAAGCATCTGTTATACTTGTACAATAAACAACACAAGTAAGGAGAATATTATGCGAGTTATCAATTTTAGTGAAGCACGAAACAATTTAAAGTCTGTTTTAGATCAAGTCGTAGATGATGCTGATTATACAATAATCACTCGCCGTGACTCAGAGGATGCAGTTGTCATGTCTTTAGAAACTTTCAATAGTTACATGGAGACTTTTTATCTTCTCAGGACACCCGCTAACGCTGCCCATCTAACTAAATCTATTGAACAATTTAAAAATAGAGACATTCAAGAAAAAGAACTAATAGATGAGTAGAAAATTAGCTTGGACTGATGAAGCATGGACAGGATATCTTTATTGGCAATCACAAGATAAAAAAACACTCAAACGAATTAACAAATTGATTAGTGATACTATGAGGCAGCCTTTTGAAGGAATAGGGAAACCAGAATCACTGAGAGAAAATTTATCTGGATTTTGGTCACGCAGAATTGATGATACAAATCGTTTAGTATATGCTGTCGATGACAATTTTATTGCCATCATTTCGTGTAGATATCACTATTAAAGCAAAGTTCCTTATCCTTTATTCTTTATCTTTTATTTTGTTATATATAACAGATGTTAAATTGGAAAATACAGTTAATGGAAAAGCCAATATAAAGGATATAAAGAATATATAACATATTTTCATAAAATGTTTGAATAAAGGCAGGTACTTTAAGGCTTTTGTTCCAAATTCTTTATAAGTTGCAATAGGATCAGGAGCAGGAACCATTTGTTGAACAAATGTGGAAAAAACAGATTTACCGGAAAAAAGGGTTACAATTTTAGGGTAGCCTATTTTTATGTTCCAGGAAACAGCTTGTGCTATACCTGAACAGTACATTAACAGTTTGAAAATAAGTTCAATGCATAAATATAAAACAGTAGATGAAATCATCAGGTATATAAGAGTATGTATCCAGTTCTTTTTCAAAAAAAGTAATGTGTCTTTAAATGCTGTATAAATGTTTTTTGTTTCTACTGCAACAAGGGGGTATATAATAGACAGGCATATTAAAAATAACGAGCAAAAAAGGTTATAAAAAAGTACTGGTATGGTAGATAAGGATATTATTACAGGCCCTGCGAATTTGATTGTACCTGCATAGGAAAATAGTATTTCAATACCAAGTACTATTATTAAAAATAATAATATAATAAGAGATATTATTATAAATGTCCCAATTTTTTTTATGGAGATTTTAAATAAGGTAAAAGGATTGAATATCTCCTGGTTTTTTTTAAAGTTTGATATCTGTGTGCTTCCCATAGATGATATAGCAGAGATAAAAATAAAAAAAAGTCCTGTATATTGAAATAAAAGATATATGTTTTTTTGTTTTAAAAAATTTGCACCTATATTTATAAAAACTATAGATAAACTTATTCCAAGAAAAATAAAGAACCATGTTACAAAAAATTTTGTTTTAAAACTTTTATTATTAAAACTGTATAAAAGATTGTCTGTAAATTTCATAAAAGAATCTCTTTAGAGTTAATGACCCTTAAAATAAAAACTTATATTTTTAGTAGATAGAAAAGATAAAGTTTGTTATATAAAAAAATAAATTCAAACATACTTAATTAATATTGTAAATATATATACATAAAAAATTTATGAAAAACAAGAAGCAGATACAAAAAAACAGAAGCCAGAAAAATCAGGTAACAGCAGTTGTGGCGAACTCTAAAGGAGAGATCTTTGAATTGGAAGGGTATGCAGCTGTTGGTATGGCAGGCTTATCAATGGTTGTTTTAGATACTGAGAATACAAGTGATATGCCTTTTGGTGGTGAAATGCTGATGCTTCCTGATCGAGATGTTGTTGTTTACAATCAGGACAGTAATATTTTTGAAACTTTGTATGAAAATCCCTATGAAGAAGGAGAGAGGATTTTTCCTGTAGCAGCCTTTAATTCACCTGGCTATGTAAATACATTTCTTTGTGCATATGAAGAATATGAAAAAACAGATATGCTGCCTCTGTTTTCTTATGGAGCACTCGGATGGGATAGGGGTGTTTTTAAAACCTGTGTTGTTCAGGTAGATACAGAAAAAAGGCAGGATTTAAGGCTGATGAAACAAGAAAAAATAATAGAAGGAGTAGCAAAAAAAAAAAGAGAGATGCCCAATAACAGGTTAAGGGATCATATTGAAAAATGTGCTTTAGAATACGGATGTCCTGCTGCAAAAAATTTTTTTATTGGAAGATTTGAAGCTCCATTACCTGCAGCAACTACATGTAATGCCAACTGTTTAGGCTGCCTTTCTTTACAAAAAAAAAGCAGTGTTTCTCATTGCCAGGATCGTATATCGTTTATTCCCACACCTGACGAAATATGTGAAATTGCTATCTGTCATATAAGTAGTGTAAAGCATGGTATTGTCAGTTTTGGACAGGGATGTGAAGGTGATCCGCTTATGGCAGCAGAATCCATTATTCCGGCTATAGAAAAAATTCGTAAAATAACAACAAAAGGAACTATAAATGTAAATACCAATGCAGGCAGGCCTGATGTATTGGAAAAAATGTTTGATGCCGGGTTAGATAGTATCAGGGTTAGTTTAAATAGTGTTCAGGAAAAATGTTATAATGCGTATTTCAGGCCCCATGGATACAGGTTTCATCATGTATTTGAGAGTATTGAGCTTGCAATAAAAAGAGAGAAATATGTTTCCATAAATTATTTAAATTCTCCTGGTTTTACAGATAGCCCAGATGAAGTTGAAGCTTTTATGAAATTTTTAACGCAGTACAGGATAAATTTTATCCAGTGGAGAAATTTAAATTATGATCCTAAGAGATATTTCAAAGAGATGGAGAAAGTTGGTTGTCTTTTAGAACCTGTTGGAATGATTAATTTTTTTAATAAAATTAAAAAAAATTTTCCAGATGTGGGATTTGGGTATTTTAATCCCCCGAAAGAAAAGTTCTGATAATTAACTATAATTAACTATAATTTCTAATAAATTTTTTAAAGTAAATTTTATATTTGTCGATATAAGAATTACGATGAATGTTATTTTTATTTATTTACTATTAAATGAAGGTTTTATGTTATGGAAATTGTTATAGGAGCTGCGGTACCTTTTCAAAAGATAGATGTGAGAAAAGAGAAGGAAAAGCTGCCAGGTAAAATAGTTGAAGCAAAGCTTGTTTCAGAACGTTCTCCAAGAAAAAAAAGAGGAAGTTTATCCACAGAATTTATTGAAAGACGGGAGAGCACTGAATCAGTTGATCCTTTAGGCAGTCGTATTTTAACCCTAATGGTTTCAGAAGGCTATGAAATACCAAAAAATTTTGATTTAAATTCTTATAGAATTTTTTTAAGGTTTGCTCCAAAATAATTTTAAGGAAAAGCTATGGAATGGATAGAATCATCTGTTTTTTATCAATATTATGATAGTGAACTGGCTTCTGATTTGATAGCCGGTATATTTTATGATTTTGGACTAAAAGGGGTTGTTGTAAATATCTTTCAGGATAAAGATATAAAATTTCCTGATACACAACCTCTTGTTGATAATTATAATTGCAAAGTAACTGGTTATTTTGCAAGGGATGACTCTTTTAGTGAAATAAAAAAACGTTTTGAAAAAAATGTTGATGTTTTATGTCTTGGTGTGGGGATTAAATATAATATATATTATAATAAGGTTAATGAAGAAGATTGGGCAGAATCATGGAAAGAATATTTCTGGCCTGAAAAAATTGGTGAAAGAATAGTGGTAAAACCTACCTGGAGAGAGTATGTTCCTCAAAAAAGAGATTTAGTAGTAACTCTTGATCCTGGTATGAGCTTTGGTACAGGAAGCCACCCAACAACAGCTTTGTGTATAAAAATGCTTGAAAAATATGTGCACAATAAAGATTGTTTTTTAGATGTAGGTACAGGATCTGGTATTTTGATGATTACCTCTTATTTATTAGGTGCAACAGAACTCTATGGCGTTGATAATGATAGTGAAGCAGTAAATATTGCAAGAAAGAATTTATTGCTAAACAAGATTGATGAAAAAGACTTTACTCTTTGTGTTGGTAATTTGCTTGAAGATATAAATAAAAAATTTGATATTATTGTTTCAAATATTTTGCTTGCTCCTGTAATTGAGCTTGTGGATAAAATTTCTCTGGTTTTAAAAAATAATTCTACCTTGATTTTATCAGGATTTCTTCAACAAAATCTAAATCAGGTTACAGAGAAA
>DAOWNP010000035.1 GCA_030642545.1 Desulfobacteraceae bacterium
GGCCATGGCAGCTGGAATAACGGAAAATATTTTTCATTATTCAAAAAATGAAAAATCAATTTCCCTATTACCAGTTGAGCCGACTGCAGGATCTTGCTGTTCAGATTGCTGTTTGACTGATACCGGTAAAAACAAAGGTTTTGTTCAAAAAGTATTCTCAGCACTGATTTATGCTTTTACAGATGTGTGGAACGATTTGGCAGGCTGGTTTTTTACAGGGTTACTTATTGCCGGTTTTATTACTGCTCTTATACCTGATGAGCTGATAAGCCGTTTTCTTGGAGGCGGGTTAGTATCAATGCTGTTAATGCTGCTAACAGGCATACCTCTTTATATATGTGCTACAGCATCAACACCTGTTGCAGCCGCATTAATCATGAAGGGTGTCAGCCCAGGTGCTGCACTGGTTTTTTTACTTGCCGGTCCCGCAACAAATATAACATCTTTGATTGTTTTAACTGGAATCTTTGGAAAAAAAACAGTAATAATTTATCTCACAACGATTGCATTATTTTCAGTTGCTTTTGGACTAATTATAGATAAAATTTATCTTATTATAAATATATCTCCTATGTCCATTATTGGAAAAGCGTCAGAAATGATTCCCCTGTGGCTGCAATTTGCAGGAACAGTGATTCTTATTTTAATATCTGTAAAACCGTTTTATAGAATTATTACAACATATAAAACAAAAACTTTTAACAGATACAAAAAAATAAATGGGTAGCTATTGACAAGTTGTTACGGATTTAAAATTTCTTTCAGGCTCAAGGCTAAAATTTTCCATTGCGTAACAACCTGTCAAGGCAACAACAATAATTTTTGCAAAAAGGTTTGTCCTTATCTTATAAAAAGATCATCTAAACATAAGTGCGTCTATTTAAAAAAAATATTGATAATTCTATACCTTACTCCATCTATTAAATTAATAACTCTACTCAATGATTTTTGAATAACATTATTGTTATTATTATTGTTATCACCATTATTGTTATCATCATTGTTATTATTATCAGTACTCTCTGTTGGAAGAGTATCATCAGTTATTTCGATATTATTACCCAGTTCAAAACTTCCAATATCAGGAACTCCATTTATAATTTTATTTTTTAAAATATCATACTTTTGCCCTAAATCTACCGCCAGATCTTTAACACAAAGAGTATTTGTTGGAATAAAATTACTGATTTTAACAGGTTCTGAAATAATAATACCTGGATCACAATACTGATTATCAGAAAATCCTGCAAGAGAGTTAAACTCATTAATTTTTTCACTTTTACCTTTTTTATCTTTCCAAAAATAAAAATAGTCATTTTTTAGATGGAAAAAAAGATTATTATTCATGCTAATTGAATTATCAGAAGTTATTTTATCTATATAAACAGCATAAGTTCCTATATCTTTTGCTACTACTATATTATTCATTATCATATTATTATTTGTTCTATCCACATTTTTCACATGGTCACCTGCAAGTATAAGCTCTCCACTAAAAAAATATGATTTATCAGTCTTTTGCATATTTCCGTATAATGTATTATTATAAACTTTATTATTTGAACTGTCATAAAGACATATACCAGAGCCATCATTATTATAACAAAGATTATAATACACTTCATTGTTATCACACCATTGATCTAACTGAATCCCATTCCCATCAGGCCCTTTTAATTCAATGTTATTATAGCTAATATTATACCTGATAATATTATTATCTCCAGAATTCTCACCAGGACCTGCAGAAAAAAGATGTATACCGCTTGACCCTGCATAACCTTCCCCATTATTATAAACAATATTCTCTTCAATTATATAATAGTTAGCATTTATTTCAAATCCCATATATCTGTTATGATGAACAATATTACCTGCAAGTATAGTTTCTTTTCTATATTCACAATTTACTAAAGCAGCAGCAATTCCCTGTGTTTTACTATAACTAACTTCATTTTCTATAATTCTGTTTTCACCCCCGGCACCATTTGCTATCCATATTCCAAGTCCATTATTTCGTATATTACACTTATAAACTGTAATATTACTACTGCCCTTCTGAATCATAACTCCGCCATACTTACTATTTTGTACTGTAAAACCCTCAATTTTAATATATTTTGATCTTTGAATATCTATATAACCATTAATAACAGGGGTAGCATCTGGAGCTGCCTTTATAATTACAGGATTATCACGAGTTCCCTGCCAGTTATCTATAAAAAATGAATTTTTATATGTTCCATTACAATAAATAACATCTCCAGGTGATACAGACTTTATCTCCCATAAACCATAATAGTGATCTGGTTTATCTATTTTTTCCTGACCTGCAGGATGCAGGTAGAATACTTTTGCTTCAATAGCAGATACAAAAAAAGTAACGAATAAAAAAAATGACATGAATACAAATTTATATATATTATTTTTTCTGATATACATTTAATCTTCTCCTTATTTATATCTTTATTAAAATAAAGATATATTTCAATGATACAATGACAAATTTACTAAAACTTATTTGTACAATCAATAAACTGATTACATAATCCAAAATTTTTATCTTACAGTTGTTTTCGAGATAACTATTACTACTACTTGTTCTTGTTTATCTTAAATACAATTCTCCTCTATTACTTGTGTTTTTAATATTTACCATGGTAGAAATATATTCATCTTGCATTCTAAAATCTTTAACAAAGCACAAATTATTCCAATCATTATTAAAAATAATAATTTGTAGAAATAACAAGCCAAACAAAATTAATTTTTAATTACTTCTTTTCTTTACTCATTTAAAAAGTATAAATAATCAGACAGATTTAAAATAAAGTATAAATAATCAGACAGATTAAAAATTTATCTTTCTGATTAGGTTGTTTTTTTTATTAGTATTGATAATAATGATTACGTTTAATAGAATTTTGGGTTGGTCATAACATCGGCTATCAGATGTCAAAGAGTAAGCTATAGTTAGAATTAAAACTAAGGGCTCACACAAAAATAACTTTACATTTTATTTTTGTGCGAACCCTAAGCCCAGAATTTTAATAATTTCTACAAGTTACCAACAGGAGTTATAATATGAGTAATCTTGCCTTAGAGGGTGGAAAACCGGTTCGTTCAGATAAAGATTTCCTTGTTTTTGGTGCACCCAGGATTGAAGAAGCAGAAATAGAAGAAGTTGTTGATTCCATGCGTTGCAGCTGGATTGGTACAGGACCTAAAGTTGCTGTATTTGAAAAAGATTTTGCAAAATACAAAGAAATAAAACATGCTATAGCCTTAAACTCTTGTACTGCTGCCTTGCATCTTTCCATGTTTGCAGGAGGTATAGGAGAAGGAGATGAAGTAATTACCACTCCAATGACATTTTGTGCAACAGTTAACGCAATAATACATTGTGGTGCTACACCGGTACTTGCTGATTGTGACAGAAAAACAATGAATATCAGTCCTAAAGAAATTGAAAAAAAAATTACATCAAAAACAAAAGCAATTCTTCCGGTACATTTTGCTGGCAGATGTTGTGATATGGATTCAATTATGGATATTGCCCGGGCATATGATCTTATGGTTATAGAAGACTGTGCTCATGCTATCGAATCTGAATATCATGGAGTTAAAGCAGGTCTGTTTGGTGATATTGGCTGTTTCAGCTTTTATGTAACTAAAAACATAGTAACTGGTGAAGGCGGCATGGTTATTACTAAAGATAACCGTATGGCAGAAAGAATAAAAATCATGGGTTTGCATGGTATGAGTAAAAATGCGTGGAAAAGATTTTCTGACAAAGGGTATAAGCATTATCAGGTTATCCATGCAGGGTACAAATATAATATGATGGATATACAAGCTGCTATGGGAATACATCAATTAAAAAGAGTTGATAAATATTGGAAACACAGGAAAGATATATGGAATAAATATAATGATGTATTTTTAAACCTTTTTTGTGAAATCCCTGAGAAACCAGCCACTGAAACAAAGCATGCATATCATCTCTATACTCTTTTGATAAATATTGAAAAATTAAAAAGAGAAAGAGACTGGGTATTAGATGCTCTTACTGCTGAAAATATTGGTGTAGGTGTTCATTACACTCCTGTTCACCTGCACCCTTTTTATAAAAAAACTTATGGCTGGAAAAAAAATGATTTCCCAAATGCAGAATGGATAGGAGAAAGAACAATATCTCTTCCGTTATCAGCAGCTTTAAATAATAAAGATACAGATGATGTAATTTCTGCTGTTCATAAGGTTCTAAAAAAGTAAAATATTACACAGACAGATTGTTACTAAACCTGTTTAATACACAGGCTGGAAAGATTTTTTCTCATCTTTAATAAAGGTCAATATTTTCTATTCAAAAACAATATATAAAAAAATATGATATATTATTTGAAAAGATTAATAATATAGCATAGTATTTATAGGTTATAGGTTGATGAGTTTAATTTAGTATTTTAGTATTATTTAAAACAATACTAAATTAAACTGTTTATATATTAAATATCAGGAGAACATTTAATGAAAATCGCAGTCAGCGGTAAAGGCGGAGTTGGCAAAACAACTTTTTCAGCTCTTATGATACGGGCATTTAATGATTCAGGCAAACATGTATTGGCTATTGATGCTGATCCTGATGCAAACTTGGCAGCAGCAGTTGGAGTTCCTGATGCAGATAAAATAGTACCTATATCAAAAATGAAAGAGCTTGTTTATGAAAGAACAGGTGCAAAAGCAGGTACAGTAGGAGGGTTTTTTACGCTAAACCCAAAAGTAGATGATCTTCCTGATTCTTTATCCGTAAAACTTGATAAAATAAAACTAATGCGTCTTGGAGAAATCAAAAAAGGAGGTTCGGGTTGTATTTGTCCTGAAAGCACACTATTAAAAGCTCTTGTTATGCATATTGTTCTTTCAAGAAATGAAGTAGTTGTTATGGATATGGAAGCAGGAATAGAACACTTAGGAAGAGGAACAGCTCAAGCTGTCGATAAACTTATTATAGTTGTCGAACCTGGAAAAAGAAGCATAGAAACCGCTTTAAATATTAAAAAACTGGCTTCTGAAATCTGGCTTAAAAATATAACAGTTGTTGGAAATAAAATCCGTAATGATAATGATAAAAAATTTCTTGAAAAAAGTCTTCCTGATTTTCATTTTGCAGGTTTTATTCCTTATGACAACCAACTTATAGAAGCAGATCTTTCTGGAATTTCTCCATATGATATTGATTCGGATACAAAGTTGATAATTAATAAAATTATCGAAAAACTATAATATAATGCAACTTAATTATCAAAAAAAAACATTTAAAAAAAAACAAAAAAAATTCTTAAAAATAAGACCTGCAATTGATAAAAACCTCAAAAAAGTTTTTAATAAAATTGGTACACCTGAAAAAAAAGAATTTGAACCGGATAAATTCCAGAAAAAGGCTCTGAATATAATATTAGAATCAAAAGACTGTCTTGTTAGTGCTCCCACAGGATCAGGTAAAACATGGATTGCTGAAAAAGCTATCAAACATTTTTTTGAAAATAATCAAAAAGCCTGGTTTGCATCACCTCTAAAAGCTTTGTCAAATTCCATATATCTACAATTTTCAGAAAAATTTGGAATCAATAATGTAGGAATACTGACAGGCGACAGAGTTGAAAACCCCAATGCCTCTATTATTGTGGGAACAACTGAAATATTAAGAAACCAGCTTTATGATGCTATGCATAAAGGAATTGATATTACAACTGATCTTGTTGTAATAGATGAAGCTCATTTTTTAGGAGATGAAGACCGCGGCGTTGTGTGGGAAGAGATATTAATATACATGCCTGTACGTATTCCCATTCTTCTGCTTTCAGCAACCATTGGTAATGCTGATAAGATTGCTGCATGGCTTCAATCAATACGTGAAAAAGAGTGTTCTGTTGTAAAAGAAACAAAAAGAGAAGTTTCTCTTTTCCCTGTTTTTTTTCACCCTTCAGGTACCATGACTCCATTTCTTTCTGAAGATGAAAAAAAACAGAAAAAAGTGCTTTATAAAAGAGTTTTAGATTATATTACAAAAACTCCGAATCTTCTTCTTTCACACCCCAGAATGCTGCCTCCTGTCGGACTTATATTGAAAGCTCTTCAAAAATACAATCTTCTCCCTGCTATTTTTTTTTTAAAATCACGTATAGATTGCGACAATGCTCTTGATCGTTGTGCAAATATTAACCATACTATAGATCAAGAACGAAAAACAGTAATTAGTAAAAAAATAGCTGAATTTCTTCAGGAGAATCAAACTCTTTCAAATCACAAACAACTCTGGCATCTTGAGCATCTTGCTGTAGGAGCACATCACAGCGGACAGCTTCCTGCGTGGAAACTCCTTATTGAAAGTCTTATGTCAGAAGGTCTTCTTGATGCTGTTTTTGCAACATCTACTATGGCAGCAGGAGTAAATTTTCCTGCGAGAACTGTAGTTATACTAAATACAGATAGATATAACGGAAGAGATTTTGTACATCTGTCCTCAACAGAATTTCACCAGATGACAGGACGAGCCGGAAGACGGGGTAAAGACAATATTGGTTTTGGCGTTTTAATTCCTGGTAAATTCATGAATCTCAGGCTTGCATCTAAACTTATAAACTCACCTCCTTCAAAAGTTAACAGTCAGATCTGTATCAATTTTTCAATGGTTTTAAACCTGCTCTTATCTCATACCATTGATGGAATTAATAATCTATTGGAAAAATCTTTTGCTTCGTATACTCTTTTAACAAAAAAAAAAAAGACATCTACTATATTTATAAGTAATAATAATAATTTTTTGTGGCAGGATTTTTTACTGCATTTAAATTTTTTAAAAAAATATAAATATGTAAACAAAAATAATAAACTTACAAAAAGTGGTAAATGGGCATCCAAATTAAGAATAAATCAGCCTCTTATAATGGCAGAAGGTTTTAAATATAAACTTTTTGACAATCTAACACCTTCTTATCTCGCAGGATTTGTAGCATCTTTCGTAAATGAACGTAATTTAGATGATGACTCTTTAGACATGAACCTTGTCCCAATAAAGCTTCTAAAACGTTTGGAATATGCAAAAAAAGAACTTGTTCCATTTTTAAAACATATGGACGAAAAAGGCTTTGAAACAAAAAAACTTTATCTGAAACCTGCTGCAACTATTTATCTTTGGGCAGAAAACATGCCATGGGATAAAGTTTTATCCATATCAGAATTAGCTGAAGGAGACTTAGCAAGATTAATTTTTATGACTGTAGATAATTTAAGACATATTAAAAATCTTGTTGATATATTCCCCAAAATAGCAGATAATGCAGAAAAAGCAATAAATCTCATTTATAAAGATCCTCTTATAACATATTAAAATCTAATATTTTCAGGAATAGGAACAAAATAACTTACGAAAAATTGGAGCAGGCTATTTTTTTCATCTTCAAGGCACTCAAGCAGACGCATAGCAAGCTATGAAGCTATGAAGCTATGAAGGGCTATGTATGTAACTATTTTGTTTGAGCAAACACAACACACATAAGATGTACAAAAAGACAATTTAGTTTTGGAAATTATAAAGTTTACGTTCCCAAGGAAAGATAATAAGTGAAAACAATATCAAATGATATCATTATTAATCAAAACATAAAAAAGGTTTTTGAATACACAACAAATCTCAAAAACAATAAATTTTGGCAAAACAACCTTCTTAAATCAGAGCAGACTTCCAGTGGCATATTAACCAGAGGTTCCACATTCAAATTTATTCATAAATTTATGAGTAAAAATATTGAAATTATTGGTATAATAACAGAATTTGACAAAAATGACAGATGCTTTTCAGACTTTACATCTAAATTTATAAAAGGTAATAGTAAACTTATTTTTAAAAAATTAGATAATGCAACACAATTTACTCTATCAGGCTCAATAATATTTAATACTTTTATCCCTTGCAAAGCATTACTTTATAAAAAAGCTGATAAACATATAAAAAAAGATCTTGGTAAATTAAAAAAAATCCTTGAATCTATAGATTAAAACTCTTCATCTGTAAAACGAACAGTTTTATCAAGAATATTTATTCCATCATTAATATCAAACATATCGGGAAGATATGCCCCCAATACATACTGCCAGTAATAACCTGTACTTTCACCAGTATCAACTTTACCATTACGGTTTTCATCAAGCACAGCATAAATATATAAATCTTTTAAAGAAAAAGGGCTTTCTAAAACAGGAACTTTTGTACTTATTGACGGCAATATATTTAATATATATTCATTTTTTTCATCCACAACATAGCTGTTCATAGCAATAACATAATCAATATCATTGGGCTTAAAAAGAACCACACCTCCTTTATGTATAGCTACCACAATAACATGGTCTCCTGTATTATAAGAGATATTCTGTGGTAAGCCGCCTCTTTCAAGACTAAATGAAATGGAGCTGTTATGATCATATATTTTTTTATCTATATTAAAATCCCATCCATTTACAGGAGATATAGGGTTAACTCCAGATTCCAGTTCTACTGAAACCAGAAATTCATCATTATTCTGATAATATCCTACATAGTCATCTAAAGTTAAATTCGGAAAGCCTCCTGCATAGTCCTTATCCCAGAGAGCTATAATCATAACATCTTCACCTTGTTTTATTCCACTTTTTGACAGATCTATATAAAACCCTTTTTCCCCCTGCTCTATCTTTGAAAAATATTTTATCCCTGACAAAGGATCATCTATTAATGCATTTGGATTTCCTGCGTCTGCTATAATCAAAAAAATCGGGGCAGAATCATTACCATATCCCTGAGGTGGATTAAAATATCCTGAAATAGACATATTATTACTGGAAGACTCTGGTATATCAAATACCATCCCAATATTTACGCCATTGATATCGCCTGTATCAATATTAATTAAAGCTGGAAGCTTATTAGAATTCTCATAATAATACCCTATACTATCTCCTTTATCAGGAATACCATTTTTATTATTATCTAAAATGGCAAAAACATATACATTTTCAATGGGAATATTTATACCATATGGTAAAATATCTAATTCATAATCAACAAAACCGCTTCCCTTGGCTATTTTCTTATACCCTATCACTTTATTAATATCAATTTCTGCTGTAAAATCCATAGAATCTATACTGCCCGCATAAGCAGTAATTATTATATCGCCCGCTCTATTATCATTTACAGACCCTTTTATCTTTGATTTAAAGGTAAATACTTCTCTGTTTATAAAAATATCGGCCCCAATATTTTCGCCATTTTTAATAGTGTATTCCATTGAAAGTTTTTTACTGTCTGCATAAAATCCAATCATATCTTTTTCTGTGGGATTAGGAAAGCCACTGTTAAAATCTTTATCCTGTAATGCTATAACTGCTATTTTATCGGAAGGTACAAGAATAGTCGAGGAAAGATCTATTTCAAAAGATTTAGAACCAGACACCAGACGTTTAAAAAAAATTACTGAAGAAAGCTGGTTTTCAACTAACTTATCTATATCATCAGACATAGCCACTATAATATAAACAGGGTCGTCAGTATTAAAATCAGCATATGTTAAATCACCTTTTAAAGAAATATTATACCCTGAAGGCTCAAAAACATCTGTTATTGCCTTAACATTTTTACCTGAAACAGTTCCCTCATTTATAACAACAGGTGTTGGCAAATTATTATAATTTTGTGATACAAAATCATTTGTACCTGATGAAGAAGAAATAATTTTAAATCCAGAATCAGTATAATAACCTATCTTATCCCCACCATCTATTTTTTTATTTCCGTTTAAATCAAAATGAGCAAAAATATAAACATTTTCTATGGGAACATTAAAGCCATATGGGAAAATACGAAGATTATAATCTAATGCATTTTTAGATTTTTTGGAAAAAACTTCATATCCAACAACAGCATCAAAATCAAGCTCTGAAAAGTCTAACGATGTTATTTCTCCGGCATAAGCAATGACTGTTACATCACAAATATCTTCACACTCAATAGTACCTGAAATATTAGCCGTATAATCAAAAACCTCCCTGTTAATTGTAAGAAACAAATTATTATCACCTTCTTTTACAATATAAGATGCTGTAAGATTTCCTTTATCAATATAAACTCCTATAAAATCTCCAGGTCCGGGATAAATTGAACTTCCGTCAAAATCGTTATCTACATACGCAAAGACACTAACCTTTGTACCCGGCAAAACACCTTCTTCAGACAAATCTATACTAAAACTAAAATCAGATTTATCAACAGCCACCATCTTTATTATATTATTTAAAGGATCAGAATCAATTTTACTAAAATCATCAGTTGATGCCACAGCCACCATTACAGGTGCATTCATGTTTTTTAAAACAGCTTTTGCGTCAACCTGCCCTGAAATTGTCACAACCGGTTTTTGATCTTCACCACAACCAAAAAACAAAACAAATAATAATATATATATCCATCTTTTAATATTCATATTTTATTTTCCATAACACAATATCATTATCTTTATAATAATAAAACAAAGACACAAGCTCATTCTCATCTTCATGCTTTCCGGATATAGATGCATAAGAAAGCTCTATACTAAATCCATTTAAAAAATCATATTCAAGTTTAGGCCATAATAAAAAACCACTGTTTTTTACATCTATTATTCCAGACAAAGATGTTTTTATCTGGCTATTATAAAAACTATCTTCTAATCTCAATGTAAAAATATCAGAAAATGTTGGTGGATACAAATCATTTTCAAAATATTTCTGTTGTGACCACTCCAAGGTAAAGACTGCATCACCTTCATGTTCAGGAAACAGTCTATTTACAGGAATAAAATAATTAAAACCTGTTGCATATGATATATATGATGACTCTCCAGCTTCAAAAGGGAATTTTATGTTTTCCGTATCAATCAAATTCTGCCTGACAAATCCATTTTTATTTGGAGAAAATGCAACTTCAAACTGCACGACAAAGCTACCCAGAGTTTTGGAAAAATCAAGCCCAACCATATCTATTATATGATATTCAGGTTCAACTCTTACATATACTGGTTCATTGGGTTTTACAAACAAACCAACAGGTAAATGTACAGGTTCTTTATCAGGACCATGATACCCGCTAAGAGAAATATCCGCCCCATTATAAGATAAAGACACTCTAAATCCAAAACCAAAATTCTTTACTTCAACAGGCAGTCCATCTGAATTTTCAATAAAAACAGAATATAAGGCATCATCATTTTCAACTGCCCAGAAACTATTATAAGAAGATATCTCTATTGGAACATGAACAGGTACAAAAACAACCTCTACTGTGCAGTTATCTCCAAAAAACATACCTGATACCGAAGGAACTCCAAACTTCATCTCATCATCATCTTTAAAAATAAATTCTCGGAAATCGATTGGATTAAAATATGATGTAGGATTAATAACATCTGCTGTACCCCATCCATAAATCTGGTTTCCTGCACGAATTCTAAATTTTTCAGTTTGATAATTAATATAGAGTTCATTAAAATTAATTTCAAAATTAGAATTAGACAACCTAAGATTTCTTGATAGTTGAGTATCTTCGCTATACTCATATTTTTTATTAAGACCAGGCTCTGTTATATCAATATTTAAATAGAGATTATTTACCATAAAAAAATAAAAAAAATCTTTACCATACTTTATTTCCACTTTATTTCTTATCTCGTTTTTTATCCAGGCATCACCAAAACTCTGGTTTTCATAACTGTTTATAATGCTTTGATTTTCTATAAATCCTGTTAAAAACAATTCACTCTCTTCACCTTCACCTTCATCTTCATCATAATCATCTTCATCATAATCATAATAATGATGTTTTTCATTATGTACCAAAATCCCGTATTTTGTAACAAGAAATTATGATTACTCTCTATATTTACCAGATTATATACTTTAACTTCCATCTTTTTAGACAACAATTTTTTATCCTTTAAAACTAATTCTTTACCTTTATAAGTTAATTACAAGGAACCGCATCACCCTCCCAAGTATCACATACGACACCACTTGTCCACCAATCACAATTTGTGCAAGTAGTACAATAATCACCATGTGGGGAACTAGATCCACAATTCACGTTTTCCCACCAGCCCCGACAGTCACATTCGTCATCATCGTCGTCATCATCATCATCGTCGTCGTCGTCGTCATCGTCATCATCAGGAGGAGGTGGTGGCGGAGAAACATGTACTATTGTAC
>DAOWNP010000307.1 GCA_030642545.1 Desulfobacteraceae bacterium
CTCATTTATTTGTAGCCTTTGCTGCGGCCAATCTCGCAATGCTGATAAATGCACAGGTTGTTCATTTTATGATGGTGTTTCACAAAAAAGGAATTATCGAAAAGTTCCTTTCTATGGAATTCAACAAATGTCCGACTCCATAGCCCTTCAGGACATTTCAAACGTAGTTGAATCAGTTTTGTGTAGATTTGACATTGAAAACGAAGATGAGTTCACAGATAAAATGGCATTGCGACTCTTAGAATTGGCTTTTGATAAATATCATTTCAAAGATTCAGAGTTGTCTATTAGCAATGCTGTGTTAAAAGACAAATTTGAAAGCATGTCAGAGATAATTGAACAGGATTTATCAGATACATCCAAAGAAATGCTCATAAAAGTTCTGGCTTCAATATACAGGTCAATACAAAGAAGAACAAGCGGCGGCAGAGAATATTTAACTTTTGCTCAACAATATGTAGGTGCGAGAGTTAGCCCAGGCGCAAGAATTTTATCCTCTAATTTATTTTAAATAAACTCTCGGAATCACCGAACCAACGCGTCAACTCTGAGCTGGAAACAAGAGCCGTTGGCGCTTTGGCCTGTTTTCATCATTCAACACGCATCTACAAGCTCATCTCATTTGTTTTCCGCCAGGTTACGCACAACGTTTGCACGGCAGGAAAACCTAAGCCAAACCCTGAATATGTTATTTTGTTCTCATTTTTTAAGATATTATTTTTAAAATAGCATCAAGTGCAAAAAAATATCCGTCAATTCCTAATCCGGCAATTTGACCTGTGGCTATGTCAGAAATCATGGATTTATGCCTGAAAGGTTCTCTTTTATAGATATTTGACAGATGAACTTCTATAACCGGGATATCTAAAATTAATATTGCATCTCTAATAGCAATACTTGTATGGGTAAAAGCAGCCGGGTTTATAATAAGGGCTGATATTTCCCCAAAAGCTTCCTGGATTTTTTCAACAATTACCCCCTCATGGTTTGATTGAAAAGTTTCAACAATTAAGCCTGATTTTTTACCTTTTTGAACTATTTCTTTGTTTAATTCAAAAAGAGTAGTAGAACCATAAATTTCAGGTTCTCTTTTTCCTAACATATTTAAGTTAGGACCATGAATAACAAGAATTTTTTTCCCCATTTTATTTATTCCTAAACAATTACCATTTGTTTTTAAGTTTTGTTATTGTTTCTTTATAATTATTACTTTTAAATATAGCTGAACCTGCTACAAAAATATCGACACCAGCTTCAGATATTTTTTGTATTGTTTTTTCATTTACTCCACCGTCTATTTCAATTAGTGTTTTGAGGTTTTTTTGAGCAATCATTGTTTTTAAGGTTTTAATTTTCTCTATGGTATTTGGGATAAATGATTGTCCTCCAAAGCCAGGGTTAACACTCATAATAACTACAAAATCCAAATCTTCTAACACCCATTCCAGTATATTTACTGGTGTTGCAGGATTTAATGCAACTCCGGCTTTAACATCTTTTTGTTTAATCAATTGTATTGTTCTGCTTAAATGAGTGACAGCTTCAAAGTGTACAGATATACAGTCTGCTCCTGCATCAATAAACTGATTGATATACTGGTCAGGATTTTCAATCATAAGGTGAACATCAAGGCAAAGATCAGTACTTTTCTTTGATGTTTTTACTATTTCAGGTCCAAAGGTAATATTGGGTACAAAATGACCATCCATAATATCAAGATGTATCCAGTCAGCCCCGGCCTTTTCAACATTTTTAATCTCTTGTCCTAATTTAGAAAAATCAGCTGATAAAACCGATGGTGCTATTAATTTCATATAACCTCCAAAAACAGTTGTATTGTAATAAATCCTAAAAACATATTAAAACGCAAATAATTATCTTATAATTTTTTAATAAGCAACCAAAATTTTACTGTGATTTAAAACAGTTTCAAAAGTTTTTGTTTTAAAATGCATCATAGGTTTTTGTTAAAATAAGTTCATCATCTATGTAAACATAAAATATTGTATTAGTATTTTGAGGAATAAGAACCCAAATCTCTTTATCCGGCTTTATCATTTGATCAACTATATCAATTAAAGTGCCGTAAATTTTTAGTTTTATTTTGATATGACTTTTTATGAATCCTGGCAGATTTTTGTATTTGTAGAACCAGACTCCATGTGTACCATCAAATGAAGCAGGATATTTTTTTTCTATTTTTCGGTTGATAATAAGATCTACAGGTTGTCTTTCAAAAATTCTATATCCTTTAACCGGTTTTTGCTCTGTTATAACATTATACGGTCTGTTTTTAAAATATGATGATGATATTTTGCCAAGAGAGAGATTATAGTTATCAATAAGCCATACAGCATCATCAACAGATAAACCTGACAGGTCAGGCATTTTTATGGCAATTGGTCTGCGGCCTAAGCTTACAAGAAGATTTATACAGGTGTTTTTATATAACATTGTTTTTGGTTCGGGCTGTTGAGATATTATAAGATCTTTATTAAATTTATTATTATAAGTATATGAAATATTTTGTATACACAGACCGTTTTTTTCTATAATAATTTTGGCTTCATCTATATGTATGTTTTTTAGATCAGAAAAACTTACTGTATATGCTCCTTTTGACACTGTTATTTTTATATCTCTTCCTTTTTTTATTTCAGATCCGGGTTCAGGTATTTGTTCTGTAATTATTCCTTTTAAATAAGTATTGCTGAATTTTTTATCTTTGATTTTAGCATTAAGACCTAAACCGGAGAGTATTTCAATGGTATAAACAGTATCTTTACCGATAAGATCTGGTACAATAACACTGATTTGATTTTTTATTAAATACGAAAATGTAATATATGCAATACTTCCGATACTAATTATTAAAAGTATAAACAAGACAGAATATTTTATAAATTTATTAAACATATTTTTATTATCTGTATCTGTATTTGTAATTGTTTGATTTTGGAGTTATAATAAACAAATTTAAATATAATTCTTATAACTTAATTATTCATATTAACCTGCAAGAAACAAACAAAAAAAGTATTAAATTTTTCCATATTATATCTTAGGAGCTTTAACATGGTTAGTACAGTACAAAAAGATAAAATCGGGGAAACTGCTCGTCTGTTAAATCTAATATCAAAAAAAGATCTTATTAAAATATTAGGAGAGCAGAAAATAAACAAATCCCGTTTTGGGAAGGTATGTGTTAATGGAAATTATATTAGTGAAGAAG
>DAOWNP010000090.1 GCA_030642545.1 Desulfobacteraceae bacterium
GCTATGGAGGATCTGTTGTTGTAAAAGTTTCCAAACCTGATCAGGATTTAAGATTTGATGTTCCAGCCATAGGTCCAACTACTATTGAAATCATGCACAAATCAGGAGCAAAAGTGCTTGCTATAGAAGCTTTTAAATCTATTGTCATGGAAAAAGAAGAGATGATAAAACTGGCAGATCATTATGATATAACGGTTGCAGCTTATGATGAAAATGATTTTTAAAAGTTTTGGCTTTTATTTATAATGACTACTATTAATAATCAGAATAATAAATCAATAATGATAATTGCAGGAGAGCCTTCAGGGGATCTTCATGGAGCTCATCTTGTAAACGCTATAAAAAAAAAAGAGCCTGAACTGTACTTTTTTGGAATAGGAGGCACAGGCTTAAAAGATGCCGGAGTTCAAATTATTGTTGATGCAGACAAGCTTTCTGTAATGGGTTTTACTGATGTTTTAATCAAAATACCTACAATACTTAACTGCCTTAAAACAGCAAAACAAACACTTATTAACAGGAAACCAGATCTTCTTATATTAATAGATTTTCCTGATTTTAATCTGAGGATGGCAGCCTTTGCAAAAAAACATGGGATTAAAGTTCTTTATTATATCAGCCCACAGGTATGGGCATGGAGATCAGGTAGAATAAAAAAAATTGCAAAAGTTGTTGATCATCTTGCAGTAATATTACCTTTTGAAAAAAAATATTACAAATCCCATGATATAGAAGTAACATATGTAGGCCATCCTTTAATGGATAATTATTCAGGTGAAGATCAGAACATCTCTATAAAAAACAGTCAGAACAAAAACATCATCGGCTTACTTCCAGGCTCAAGAAAAAGTGAAATTGAAAATCTTCTGCCTGTTATGTTAGAGACCTGTATAATTATTGCAAAAAATATAAAAAGAACAAAGTTTCTCCTTTCTGTTGCACCATCTGCAGACAAAGATATGATGATTGCTGCCACAAGACCTTATAAAGGTATGATCAATATCGAACTTGTTTTAGAAAAAGCAAATACAGTTTTAAATAAAAGTACCCTTTGTATTGCAGCATCAGGTACAGTTACCCTTGAAGCTGCAATTTTGCAGACACCTATGATAATAATCTACAAATGTTCATCAATAAATTATTTTCTCGGAAAAATTTTAACCAATATAAAATATATTGGGCTTGCAAATATTATAGCAGATAAAACTATTGTTCCTGAGCTTATTCAAAAAGATGCCACGCCAAAAAAAATAGCAAAAGAGGCCTGCAGGCTTTTATCTGATCAAACAGTTCTTAATAAAACAGTTATAGATCTTTTAAAAGTAAAACAAGCTCTCGGAGATCCTGGAGCTTCAGAAAAAACAGCAAACATTGCTATATCGCTTATAAAAAACAAAGATAAAATATAGAGATAAAATATAGAGATAAAATATAGAGATAAAATATAGAGATAAAATATAGAGATAAAATATAGAGATAAAATATAGAGATAAAATATAGAGAAAGAAAATTTTTATTATGAAGAAATTATTTCCATTGTCAATTAAACCAAGACATAAAGAAATACTATTAATGGTGAGTGAAAACAAGCTAAAGCTTTTTATTGCCATGTTTTGTATGCTTATAGC
Source organism: Desulfobacteraceae bacterium (assembly GCA_030642545.1). GTDB lineage: Bacteria > Desulfobacterota > Desulfobacteria > Desulfobacterales > DAOWNP01 > DAOWNP01. Next base: position 1,629 of record DAOWNP010000090.1, read on the forward strand.
AGCAGCTACAACAGCAGCTACAGCATATCTTGTAAAACCTATCTTAGATGATATTTTTTACAATAAAAATGTAGCTCTGCTCAAAATAATACCTGTAGCTGTAGTATTGATATTTCTTTTAAAAGGTATTGCCATGTTTATTCAGGAATATCTTATGAACTATGTAGGAGAAGATATAATAAGGAAATTACGAAACAGGCTTTATGGGAAAATTACCGATCTCCCCATCTCTTTTTTCCAAAAAGAGAAAACAGGGGTACTTATGTCGAGAATAACAAATGACGTTAATATTTTAAAAAGCATGGTATCCACTGCCATAACAAATTCTTTAAGAGATTTTTTTACGATCATAGGATTAACAGGGGTAATTTTTTACAGAGACTGGAAAATGGCTATATTTGCTTTCTTTATTCTTCCTGTAGCTTTTTATCCTATTATACAATTTGGAAGAAGAGTACGAAAAATAAGTACAGGATGCCAGGAAACAATGGCTGATCTAAACTCTTTTTTACATGAAACATTTGCAGGAAATAAAATAGTTAAAGCTTTTAGCATGGAAGAGCATGAAAAAAAAATATTTGCGCATAAAACTAAAAATCTTTTTAAACTTGAAATGAAAGCAGTTATTATAAGAGCTTTATCTTCTCCTACAATGGAGTTCTTAGGAGGAGTCGGAATTGCATTTATCATCTGGTATGGCGGTTTCAGCGTAGTTTCAGGGACATCCACTCCAGGTACATTTTTTTCATTTATGGCAGCAGTTCTTATGCTCTATGATCCTGTAAAAAAAGTAAGCGGTCTTAATAATTCTATACAACAAGGTCTTTCAGCCTCTGACAGAATATTTGAAATTTTAGAAACTGAATCTGATATTATTGAGATAAAAGAACCCATAAAAATAGAAAAAAAAGCACATACTATAACCTTTGACTCTGTTTTTTTTAAGTATAAAAAAACAATGATATTAAAAAATATAAATTTTAAAGTAAATACTGGTGAAATAATAGCTCTTGTTGGTACAAGCGGTGGAGGGAAAACCTCACTTGTTAATCTTATTCCAAGATTTTATAATATCTGTAATGGAGAAATATTCATTGATAATATAAATATCAACGACTTAACCATATCATCGCTTCGTGATCAGATAGCCATTGTAACACAAGAGCCAATACTTTTTAACGATACCATAAGAAACAACATAGCCTACAGCAAACCAGATGCGACTGAAGATGAAATAATAAATGCAGCAAAAGCAGCTTTTGCCTTCGATTTTATTCAAGGTTTTCGAAAAAAATTTGAAACTACCATTGGAGAACTCGGCAGTCGTTTATCAGGAGGAGAAAAGCAAAGAATATGTATTGCAAGAGCTCTTTTAAAAAATGCTCCTATACTTATTTTAGATGAAGCCACATCAGCATTAGATACAGCCTCAGAACAAATAGTACAAAAAGCATTGGAAAACCTTATGAAAGGGAGGACAACCTTTGTCATTGCCCATAGACTCTCAACAATAATAAAAGCAGACAAAATTTTTGTTATTGTAGGCGGAGAAATAATTGAACAAGGCAGCCACGATAAACTGATATCAGCAAAAAAAGAGTATTACAAACTATATAATTTACAAAAAGATAATGATTAGAATAAATCTGTTTGCACATTTACAGACCGTCACATAAATAATTTCACTTAAGTTATCGGCCGGAGATATACGTTTTAGTATTATCTCCTCCCGCAGGTCTTGTGCCAATTTTTACAATCGGATAATTATGTAACAATCTTAATACACTTAGATTCAACTTTTTTGATATTTAATTTGAGTTTATCAACTGATTTATAGCTTCAAGCATCTCTTTTAATTCTATTATTTTTTTTTCGATATTATCTGTTTTATTTATTGTTGAGTTTTGTTCAATGTAAGCTGCAACAGTTGCAATTTCTGAAAAACCAAGATTAGCGGAAGCTCCTTTTAAAGAATGAGCAGCATCAGACATAGCATTATTATCTTCTTTGTCATATGCTGCTTCAAGTTTATTGATATCTGAGCCTGCTGTTGAAACAAAAAGTTCAGCAAGTTCAAAAAAATCTTCATAATCTAAACCAATTTCATCTGCAAGCATTTGAAAATCCATAATTTATTTTCCTGACTGTAAATGTGTTTTTAAAAGTTAAATTTATTAAAATAAAGTTTAATATAGATTAAAAGAATATTATGTTTTATAGTAAATAATAGTCTATGGATAATATTACAGCAGTTTATTTTAAAAAATAACTTTTTAAATAGTGATTAATTTAATTTATGGGAATTATATTATTCATATTTTTATAAATAATAAGTAATATTATATATAGTATTATTTATTATTTCAATGGGAAAACTTATAAAATGAATTATATATTAAAAAGTTACTGGAGGAATTAATATGGAATTAGATTTGTCACTTCCGTTTAAAGTTGCAGATTTATCTCTTGCTGCTTTTGGTAGAAAAGAGCTGGATCTTGCTGAAAATGAAATGCCTGGTTTAATGGCTGTAAGAAAAAAATATTGTACATCAAAACCTTTGGCAGGTTTGAAAATTACTGGAAGTCTTCATATGACAATTCAAACTGCGATGCTCATAGAAACTTTAGAGATACTTGGTGCTGATTTAAGATGGGCTTCGTGTAATATTTTTTCTACTCAGGATCATGCTGCAGCTGCAATAGCAAAAGAAGGAACTACAGCCGTGTTTGCCTGGAAGGGTGAAACTCTTGAAGAATATTGGTGGTGTACAGAACAGGCTCTTACCTGGCCAGATGGAAGCGGCCCTGATTTGATTGTAGATGATGGTGGTGATGCTACAATGTATATTCATCAGGGTGTGGCTGTGGAAAAAAATCCTGAATTACTTGAAAAAAAATACGGTAATATTGATATGGATTGTTTGATGGATCGTTTGAAAGTGAGTTATAAAAAAGATCCGGGAAGATGGGCAAAAATTGCTAAAAAACTAAAGGGAGTTTCTGAAGAAACTACAACCGGTGTTCATAGATTATACCAGTTAGAAAGAGAAGGAGGACTTCTTTTTCCTGCTATAAATGTTAATGATTCTGTAACAAAATCAAAATTTGATAATCTTTATGGATGTAGAGAATCTCTCGCAGATGGAATTAAACGTGCAACAGATATAATGATTTCAGGAAAAGTAGTTGTAGTTTGCGGATATGGTGATGTAGGAAAGGGCTGTGCCCAGTCTATGCGTGGGTTTGGAGCTCGGGTTATTATTACAGAGGTTGATCCCATTTGTGCCCTGCAGGCTTGTCTTGAAGGCTATGAAGTTCTAACATTGGATACGGCTGTTTCTAAAGCAGATATTTTTGTAACAGCTACAGGGTGTTGTGACGTTATTGTTGGTACCCATATGGAACAGATGAAAAATGAGGCAATAATTTGCAATATAGGTCATTTTGACAGTGAAATCGAGATGAGTTATCTGGAAACTTCTTCGGAATGCAAAAAGTTGAATATTAAACCTCAAGTGGATAAATGGATGTTAAAATCAGGAAGATCAATTATTGTTCTTGCTGAAGGCCGGCTTATAAATTTAGGGTGTGCTACAGGTCATCCAAGTTTTGTAATGAGTAATAGCTTTACAAACCAGTGTTTAGCTCAAATAGAACTTGCTTCAAAAAAACATGAAAATTCAGTTTATATTCTTCCCAAAACTTTGGATGAGGAAGTAGCTATGCTCCATTTAGACAGGCTTAGTATAAAACTCTCAAAGCTTACAAAAAAACAGGCAGATTATCTTGGGATAGATGTAAACGGACCCTTCAAGCCAGAGCATTATAGATATTAGAGTTTGATTCCGATATAGGACAGGACAGGTAAGGAATGTGGATGAAATAACTTCTAAAACTGGATTAGGATTTTCTTTTCATCACAAATTGCTCAAACACCTACATAGTTCGTTATGTAGGTGTTTGAGCAAAATGAAAGATAGATAGATTATTGTTTGTGTTCGTTATTATTTTTACAAACAGGTAAAACTATGTGTTCAGCATAACGGGAATAATTTTTGACAAACGCTATTTCATCTTTTTTGTTTTTTATTTCTTTGTTTAATACAGCATTTAATACGGTGTTTAAAATTTCTTTATAAACAGGGCCTGGTTGTATAGATAGTTTTTTTAAATCTTTACCGGTTATTTTGGTTTTAATATTTCTTAAATTTGAAAAATAAAAAGAGATACTTTTTTTAGTCTGCTTGTTGTTTGTTTTTGCCATCATGTAAAGTATTAATTCGGTTTTGTAGTTAGATAGTTTATGATAAAGAGTGCTGTTTGTTAATGGCTGGTTTTGTTCAATCCATAAAAGAGTTTGAATAGAATGGAATCGTTCTTTACTGAATATTTTTTGAAAAGAAGCTGTAACTTCAAAATTCTTGCAGATTTCAATTGATGTTTGTTTGTCAAATTCCTGAATTAATCCTAAAAAATATACTACCCATTTCATATATGGCTCATTTATAAATAAAAGTTCATACCAGGTTAAAACTTCTTTTATGGAATCAAAAAGGTTTATCATTTTTTTATTTAAAGTTATAGAAGGATGAATTATTTGTAGTAGTTTATAATCATTTAGTCTTATTATAGATAATACAGGGTTCTCTTCTTCAAGTATCTGTTTAAGTTCAGCAAATACCCTTTTACCACTTATTCTTTTAAAAAAATCCATTTTAACAGCATTATGAATTAATCGTGATGTCAGCTTTCCAATTGAAAAGTTGAATCGTTGTTCAAATTTAATTGCTCTGAGAATTCGTGTAGGATCTTCCACAAAACTTAAATTGTGAAGAATTCTGACAACTTTATCTTTTAAATCTTTGTGTGCGGAAAAAAAATCTATTAAAAAACCAAAATCATCTGGTATTAATCCGATAGCAAGAGTGTTTATTGTAAAATCACGTCTGAACAGATCAAACTTTATAGAACTCATTTCAACCTCTGGTAATGCTGCAGGTGATTTATAGTATTCTGTTCTCGCTGATGCAATATCAATTTTAAAACCATTTTCATAAATAATAACTGCAGTGTTAAATTTTTCATGAGAATGGACTCTTGCATTGGTCATTTTTGCATATTTTTTAGCAAATTGTATACCATTGCCTTCAATAACAATATCTACATCATCATTTTTTTTGTATAAAAAAAGATCTCTGACAAAACCCCCTACAACATAAGCTTTAAAACCTAAATCATAAGCAGTTGTACCTATTTGTTTTAAAGTATTTATAAGAGATAATTCGAGTCTTTCATAAATAAATTGTGAAATATTTCTTGTTTTTGCAAAAGCTATATCATGAGCAGATTCTGGCAACAAATTTGCCTGTTTGTTTGATTTAATCAACAAGAGGTTTAACAGATCATTTTTTGTTATTACTCCAATTATTGTATCTTTCTCATATATTGGAAGAATTCGTTGATTGTTATCTATTATTTTATTTTGTATTTCAGTTAAATCTGCATTGTAATCAGCCATAACAAGTTCTGTTGTCATAAACTCTTTTACACACAAATCACCTAAATTGTGGGACAGAGCTTTTTCGATAACCTGGCGTGAAATAAAACCTGAAAGAGTTTGTTTTTTATTTTTTTGATTATGGTTAATTAACAAAGCATTTATATTATAGCGTGTCATCAGGATACTTGCTTTATTACATGATGTATCAGGAGGTATAGATATAGGAGGGAATGACATAAAATTTTTTGCTTTTCTTGCCGGTTTTATTTTACTATGTAATTGCTGAATGAGTTGATTTTCCACCTGAGCAAGAGTTTTGTTATTTATTGAAGCTGAAGCAGCAAATGCATGGCCACCGCCATTAAAAGGTTCTAAAATATTACAAACATCTACTTCAGGAATTTTACTTCGTGCTATAATATAAATTTTATTTCCCATTCTCCCTATGACAAACAGTGCTTCTAAATTTTCCATTTTCATAAATTTGTGGACAAGCACAGCAAAGTCAGGGATATAATCTTCAGCTGAAATACTTGAAATAACAACATCAATACCATGTATTTCAAGTTTTGAAGCAGCAAGAATTAATTCATTTAAATAAGATATTTGTTGAGAGCTTATCTCTTTTGAAATGAGGCTTGCAACTATGTTTAAATTTGCACCTTTTGATAAAAGAAAAGCAGCTGCCATAAAATCACGGGAAGTTGTGGAGGTAAAAGTAAAAGACCCTGTATCTTCATATAAACCAAGACTCATAATAGTTGCTTCATCAGGAGTAATACGAATTTTTTTTTTTTTTATTATTTCAGATAGAATTGTAATATTTGCTCCAGTTAACACGCTATGTTCAAAATCAGGAATTATATCATTTTTTCTTTTTGGATGATGGTCGTAAATATGAATTTCAACATTTTTATTGTTTAAGAGTTGGGCAAATTTTCCAATCCGGTCAGCTTTTCTTGTATCAACAATTATCAGTTTATTAATATTATTAAAATCTATATCTTTAATATTTACCATATTAAATAGATATACCATGGTATTAATATAAAAATTTCTCAAGTTTTTTTCATGGGATCCAGGGAAAACAATAACTGCTTCCGGATATATTTTTTGAGCAGCAAGCATGGATGCAATAGCATCAAAATCAGCATTAATATGTGAAGTGATAACCGAGATACTGTCTCTATCAGATTGTTTATTTGTCACAAGTTAAAATTCCTGATTGTTTTTTAAATTTATTAGAAACTGTTTTTTTTTATTATTACAAATAAATCCCTTGTAATGAAAGAAAAATTTGTTATTTTATATAAATGGAGAGTAATGGGTTAAATCTGTAACTTAAGAATGGAAACAAAATTCAACTTGGGGTAATACAATAAGGAAATAAAATATGAAAAAATATCCCATTGGAATTCAGAGTTTTGAAGTAATCAGATCAGATAATTACTATTATGTGGATAAAACACATTTTGTTAAAAATTTATCTGAATCAGGAAAATATTATTTTTTATCCCGTCCGAGAAGATTCGGAAAAA
>DAOWNP010000093.1 GCA_030642545.1 Desulfobacteraceae bacterium
TTAAATCTTGGAAAAGATAGAGATGAGGCAGTGGAAATTGCAAAAGAGGTGTTGGATTTTTTAGGATTAAAAGGATTTGAAGACAGGGTAACTCATAAATTATCAGGTGGTGAGAAAAGATTGGTCGCACTGTCTACTGTTCTTGCTATGAAGCCTGATGTACTTTTATTAGATGAGCCAAGTACAGGTCTTGATAATTTTACCAAAGAAAAAATTACATCTGTATTAAAAGATCTGGATTTAACATATCTGATTATCTCCCATGAAAATGATTTTTTGCTGAATGTAACTGATACTGTTTGTGTTATGGAAAATGGCAGGATTCTACAAAGTGTTGATGCACATCAGTATCTTCACAAACATCCGCATCCAGTAGCTGTTAAATAATCTTAGGATTTTAGCCTTGTTCTTAGGAAACTTACATCTGGTATTATTTTGTAATTAAAAAGACCGAAGTATTATTAACCGGAGGTTTAGGGTGTATACGTGCATATTCTTTAAATTTATGGGGAATATGTAAAACCGGTTTGTCATCAAGAAGGCATCTTAAGCCTTTTTCATAGATTCTATAGGAAAGTTTTGTTCCACTATCAATTGTTTTTGCAAGATAATTAAAAATTTCATCTTTGGGGTATGCATCAGCACCAACTATGATCATTTGGACTTTTTCACAGACAGGCAGGGATAAATGGTTTCCTGAAATAATACGGATAGAGTCTGTGAGTTTCAGGGCTTTGATAAGTTTTTGGGAAAGGTTTGCATATTTCGGAATATGTTCAATACCGATACCTCTAATCCCATATTGTTTAAAAAGAGATATAAGGCTTATTGGCAGAGGACCGCTTCCGATAAAGACAACCATATCATTTGCTTTCAGATATCCTCCTTTATATTCCATATGCGCAAGTTCAATATAATTGGGATAAAATTTAAAATGTTTAAATAATGTCCATGGATCTGATTTATCAATAACCGACTGAACAAACTCAATCTCCATTTTCAGCCCGTATGTTTTTTTCAAGCAGGAGATATGTTTTATAACTCGCTGAATCTTTTTATCATGAAGTATTTTTTCAACATCCGTGTTATCAATATCTATTGCAGCTAGACGGTTCAGTCTCTCGAAATGCATGCGGAAATTATCAGAAGGTTTGTGAAGTATTTCATTTTCTGAAAAATTGCTAAGGTAAGAATAAATATATAGAAATTCATCTTTAATATAAGATAGTTTGCTTTTTTTCATTCCTCTATCTCCGCAAAAACAGTGGTATTGTTTACCCTTTCGGTGGGAAAAATTTCTTTGGTTATTTTAAAGCCTTTAATATCTGAGGACTGCACGGGCTTATACAAAACAGCACGCATACCTGTATAAGTACGAAAAATAATAAAAGCATCGTCTCTCTTTTTCAGAATCTTTTTCAGGTTTTTAAAAATACGTGCTTTAGGTTCTGCGAGAGCAGCAATAAGAGCTATGTTCCAGTTGAGTTTTTCAAGATCTAAATCATTGCTGTGTATGATTTTTATCTCTTTTTCTAAGCCAAGCGATAAGACTACTTTTTTTGACAACTTTACTGTTTCACTGCAAGCATCTAACCCTGTTGATTTTATGCCGTATAAATGATTTAACAGGATCAGGCTCATAGGAACAGCACCGCATCCGACAAAGATCAGTTTGCTGTTATTTGTAATATGCATAGCCTGTATCTGATTTTTTATCAATGTATCATAGCGGGGATAGAGTGAATACGTTTTAAGCGTTTTCCATGGGTTGTCTGACTCTATCAATTTTTGTGCGAGATGCATTTCATGAACATCGAAAAATCTGCTGTAATAAGAACGAATTGTTGGGAGTACTCTGCGGATATCCGGTTCTTCAAGGATCAATTTCGCAAGATGAGTGCCTGTATTCATATGAGCAAGATCATCTAAAATCTGATAAAGTCTGTAAAGTTCATCAGGTTTAAGAGACTCAAGCATATTACTTGTATAATGCTTTATTTGAGCAGCAAACTCCATGATATGCGGTTTAATAATAACTACACTTGTATGGCAATCTTTACAACAACCTGAAAAAGCATGTTCATCTAATTCATGTTTGTGTGAATAATTTATATCATGCATATTGTATTTTTTAAACAAAACAGTATTATAAGTCAACTTTTTTATCATTTAAAAAAACAAGACATTTTAAGTTTAATCTGATAAATAACAGTATTGTCTGGTTAGAATTTTGCACGAGGGAAGTTTATTTGTTTCCCGCAATTTCCTAACCGGACACTACTGGATAAATAAACAAGATTATTAATAAACCATGAAGTTTGGGATAACGCTATGATCAAGCCTTTGTATTCATATATAAACGGTCTTATGACAAAATCTATTGATTTTAGTAATTTGATAGATGAAATACCTGTTGGAATTTTAATACTTGATTGTGATCGCAGAGTTGTCTATTTAAATAGAGCCTTTGAAGCATTGTCAGGCTTTTCCATTGCTATGGCATATGGGATTAAATGCTGTAATGTATTAAGAAGTGCAGCATGTATTACCCGTTGTCCTGTTCTATATATAAATAGTAATAATAGTAATACTCTTTCCTGTGAAAGTGATATGATTAATTTAGACAGGCAGCGTTTGCCTATCCATATAACCACTGCAAAAATTATAGATAACGAAGGAAATACAACCGGTTTTATTGAAACCATTGAAGATATCAGGGCATCTCAATCTTTTGAACAGAAAAAAAATGCAGCATATAGTTTTGCAAATATTATTGGAAGAAGTCCGCAAATGGAAAAAATCTTCCAGATACTTCCTGTGCTTGCCCAAAGTGATGTATCTGTTTTAATTACCGGTGAAACAGGTACAGGAAAAGATCTCGCTGCTGAAGCTATTCATCAGACATCGTCAAGAGCATCAGGACCCTTTATAAAAATAAACTGCGGAGCCTTTCCAGAAACATTGCTTGAGTCTGAAATATTCGGTCATCAGAAAGGGGCATTTACCGGAGCAATTGAAAATAAACAAGGGCGTTTCAAACTTGCACATAATGGAACAATATTTCTTACAGAAATCGGAGACCTGCCACTACCTCTTCAGGTAAAGCTGTTAACTTTTTTAGATGATAAAATAATTTATCCCTTAGGTGGTACAAAAGGGTTCACTGCTGATGTAAGAATTATTGCTGCAACCAACAGGCATCTTGAGGAGATGGTTAAAGAAAAGAGCTTTAGAAGAGATCTTTTTTTTAGACTTAATGTTGCAAGGATACATATGCCGCCTCTGCGAAATCGTGAAGGGGATATCAGGTTGTTACTTGATTATTTTTTTAACAGTTATAAAAAACTCCAGAATAAAAATGTTACCGGGTTTTCCAAAACAGCAATGCAGTTCCTCATAAATTATTATTATGAAGGGAATATAAGGGAATTAAAAAACATTGTGGAATATTCAGTTAATATTACCACAGGGGGAAAAATAGAGAAGGAAAATTTACCTTCCTACCTTTTTGATGCAGTTTCTATATCAAAACAAGTTCCCATTGAAGTTAAAAATCACTCTATAAAAAATCATGATTTGTGGACTACTGATGTTTCAGACAAAAATATTAAAAAAGTGCCGGAAACCTGGGCTTCTGTCCAAAGACAGATGATAATAGATACACTTAAAAAAACAAATGGTAAAAAAAGTGAGGCAGCAAGGCTTCTTGGATGGGGAAGAAGTACGCTCTGGAGAAAAATAAAACAATATGGGATTGATTGACAATTGTTAATCTTATATACATACTTAAATCATTGTGATATTTATTGAAAAAATAATAAACGGTGGAAGTGTTGTGTACTTGTTTCTACTCAACAGGTTGTTACAAAACGCAATTTATCCAATTTCTATGTTAGAAAATAAATTTGATCCTCGAAATACAACTAAGTATGCCTGTGGTCAAATTTATTTTCTGCCTTGAACACAGAAGAAATTTTCATTCTTTAGGCAACCTGTTAATAAAAAAACTTGAAAATATAATATATAAGTTTTTTTATTGAAATTATTTTGGTTCTTTTTGGGGAGTATTTTTAAATATGTTATACAAAATAACAATTCCTGTATTTCATGATGAGATTGCACCGCGTTTTGATCTTGCTACTGAAATTCTAATCATCATACTTTCAAAAAATAATATTGTAGAAGAAAAAAAAACAGTTGTGCTGTCTCGTTCATCGGCTGATGACTTGTGTCATGTTTTGATATCAGAAAATATTAATACTCTTATTTGCGGGGCAATTGAAGATGAATATTATCAATTTTTGAAATGGAAAAAAATTAATGTATTTGACTCTGTTATAGGAAAATGGACATATGTTTTTGATCAGTGGTTGAAAAAGAGTTTAAATTCTGGAGACATTCTTTTAAAAAGAAAAATAGAAGGTCAATATGTATTGGAAAAATCTTAATAAAATATTTTTTATTAAAAAACGGTCATTAGACCATTATGAGGTTTTGAAAAGAAACATAATAATTGTTATGCTTCTTATTACAATTATTCCTCTTATAACTATGCTTGTCATTAACTATTTTCAATACCGATTTCATCTAAAAGATCAGGTCATGTCACCACTTTATGCCATGATTGAAAAAACCCGTCACTCCTTTGAACTTTTTTTAGATCAAAGGCTTGCTATTATACGTTTTATTTCAACTAGTTATAGATTTGAAGAACTTTGTAATGAAAAGATAATCAGAAAAATCCTTATTTCTCTTAAAAGAGAGGGGTTTGGTTTTGTTGATATAGGTCTGATTAATTCCAAAGGAGATTTGATTAGTTATGCAGGTCCTTATTCTCTCTTGGGCAAAAACTATTTAAAACAAAACTCTTTTCAGGCAGCACAAATTAAAGGGGAATATATAAGTAATGTTTTTATGGGTCATAGAAAGTACCCTCATATTGTTATTGCGGTTCAGCATTTGAGAGATAATGGGCAAACCTGGATATTAAGAGCAACAATTGGAACCTATTTTTTTGACAATTTGATATCTTCAATGAGATTACCGAGGAAAACAGATGCATTTCTCATAAGTAAAGAAGGGGTTTTTCAAACAAATTCTCTTTATTATGGCAATACTTTGGAGGAGTGTCCCATAAAAATATCAAACAACAGTTTTAAGTCCAGCAGTGTTGAACAAAAAGACAGCAGTAACCGGAATATTATTATAGTAAGTACTGCTCTTTCCATTGCAGATTATATTTTGGTGATAGTGCAGCCCCAGTCTGTAGCCATGGAATCATGGTATGCTCTTAAAACAGAAATGATTATTATTGTGTTAATTAGTTTTAGTATCATCATTTTTACAATTGTAAGAATGAGTGATATACTTGTCAAAAAGATTAAAACATCTGATAAAAACAGGGAAAAGGTTTTAGATGAGCTTCAGCATACCCAGAAGCTTTCATCTGTAGGCCGTCTCGCAGCAGGGGTAGCTCACGAAATTAACAATCCTCTTGCTATTATAAACCAAAAAGCAGGTTTAATGAGTGATCTTATTTATCTGTCAGATGGTTTTGATAAAAAAATAAAATTTACAGAACTTACAGAATCTATTCTTAAATCTGTAGACAGGTGTCGGAAAATAACACACAGGCTGCTTGGTTTTTCCAAACGAATTGACATTGAGATTGAGCCGATTAATATCAATAAAATTATTAACGAGGTTCTTGAATTTCTTGAAAAAGATATTTTGTACAGGCGGCTTGATATACATATGAACCTGCTTGATTCTTTGATAATCATAAAATCTGACCATGGACAAATTGAGCAGGTGTTACTCAATTTGTTAACAAATGCTTTTGATGCAGTAGAAGATTTTGGCATAATTGAAATTGAAACAAAAAATAATATAAGTGGTGGAATTCGTATAAAAATTAAAGATAATGGATGTGGTATTCCCAAAAATCTTATCAAAAATATTTTTGATCCGTTTTTTTCTACAAAAAAAGATAAGGGAACAGGATTAGGTCTTTCAATAACTTATGGAATTATAAAAAAACTTGGTGGAGAAATCAGTGTAAGCAGTAAAGAGAAGGAAGGAACGGTTTTTATTATTGATCTTCCTTATAAATTTAATGAAATGGAGCAGGTAAATGAGTAAAAAAATAATTAAAGTTCTTCTTGTTGATGATGAAGATGACTTTGTATCTACTCTTGCAGAACGTCTTGAATTAAGAGAATATTATGTAAAAATTGCAAAAGATGGTGAATCAGGGATAAGTAAGGTTTCTGATATTTCTTTTGATATTGTAATTCTTGATTTAATGATGCCGGGATAAACTGGTATAGATACGCTTAAGCAGATAAGAACTATAGATAATGACTTGCATGTTATTCTGCTGACTGGACATGGTTCAACCAAAGAAGCAATGGAAGGAATGGCTATCGGAGCTTTTGATTTTCTTATGAAACCTATTGATATCAAAGAATTGATTGATAAAATAAAGGAAGCAGTAAATCAATAATAATCAATAAGGATACTGATATGAATAATAATAGTGATTGGTTTTTATGCAAGGTTACAGCATCTGTAACCCATGAAATGCAAAATATATTGGCTATTATAAAAGAAAACGCTGGTTTGATGGAAGATATTCTTTATATGAGCCAGGAAAATCTGTCGGATTCTTCCGGCAGCAGGCTGCTGGGATGTATTAAAAGCATAAAAAAGCAAGCATATAGAGGGGTTGAATTTACATCAGGATTAAATAGATTTTCACATATAGTAGATCATGCACAAACGCATATCAATCTGCTTGATACTGCAAAAAAATTAATCTTTCTGATTCAGCGGATTGTCAATCAAAAAGGTATTCAGCTTTTAATAGAAGATTGTGAAAAGTCGCCATCTGTTACATCAGATCCGTTTCTTTTTCAAAAAGCTATATATTTGTGTATTGAATGTCTTGCTGAAGTATTACAGGCTAAAGCAGTTATTAGAATAGTTATTCCTGCGGTATCAGGTTCTCTTAAAAAGGTTGTGTTTGAAAGCAGTAATCATGATATTCCACCATCTCTTTGTAGTAATAAAATTTCTCTTTTACCAAAATGGTTAGAAACAACTGAAATTTGTAATCAGATCAGTGCAAATGTAGAAATTACAACAAAGCCTTTTGGTATTATTTTTTCTATAAAATAAATTCTATCCATATAAAAAAAGCAAGAATCTCTTTTTTTATAAAATCAGGATATACTGTTTGTAAATGTTTCAAATTGTTTTGTCTAATGTGTTTTATTTTGTTTTATTACGTTTCATAAGCATTTTTTTTATTTTTATGCTATGCTTAACATCTTGATATGTATATATTTTAATTTATGGCATATTTTTTGCTTTACATAAAGCAAAAATATGATTTTAATAATCAATATGGAGGTAAATATGTCGGTTTTAACTATAACAAGTGGTTTGTATTCCAATTCCAAAAAAATTATTAACAATCTTTTAGAACAATTAAACAGTAAAGTAATTACTGATGCAGATATTATTGAAAAAACCAATCAAATTTACAATGTTAAACTGGCAACACTTAAAAAAGTTGTTGAAAGCAAACAAATTGCTTTTAATGATTTTACTCATGAAAAAGAAAAGTGTACAGCACTTTTAAAAAATACAATTTCTGAATTTGTTAGTCAGGGCTCATGTATTTTTCATGGAAACTTAGGTCATCTTATTCCCAAAGAGGTTTCTCATGTTATGAGAGTGCTTATTATCTCAAATAAAGATCAACGCATTAAAAACGGTATAAAAAATTTAGGTTTATCAGAAAAAGATGTGATAAAAAATATGGAAATATCAGATAAATATGCGTTTTTGTGGACAAATTTTCTTTTTGGTAAAAAAGCATGGAATAACTCTCTTTATGATATTATTATTCCTACAGACAAACTTGACTCTGAAGAATCTGTTGATTTAATTTTAAAACACCTCAAAGAGCTTTTATCAAATAAAGAAGAGATGATAAAAAGCGAAGTTTTTGATTTTAAACTCGCAACAGATGTTGAAATAATCCTGAGTAAAATAGGGCAGGGGCTTTTAGTAAAAGTTTCAGATGGCAGAGTTGTTGTAACCATTGATAAAAAAGTATTGATGTTAAGTAAATTTCAGCAAAAAATTATTGATACTGTACAGCAGGTACCCAATGTAAAATCAGTTGAAACAGAAATAGGTAAAAATTATTATAAAAGCAATATTATACACAATTATGAGTTTGAAACTCCTTTGAGGATACTTCTCGTAGATGATGAAAAAGATTTTGTTCAGACATTATCAGAACGTTTAAGGATGAGGCAATTCGCAAGTGAAATTGTCTATAATGGGCAGGAAGCATTAGATTTTACCGAAAATGAAGATACAGAAGTTATTGTTTTAGATTTAAAAATGCCTGGAATAGACGGGTTTGAAGTTTTGGGAAAAATTAAAAAAAACAAACCGGATATAGAGGTTATTATTTTAACAGGTCATGGGTCTGAAAAAGATAAGCAGTCATGTTTGGATTTAGGTGCTTTTGCATATTTACAAAAACCGGCAGATATTGATCTGATTTCTGAAACAATGAAA
>DAOWNP010000030.1 GCA_030642545.1 Desulfobacteraceae bacterium
CTGTTGTGGCATCACCAGCAAAAAGATATGCAGCAACAATATCTAAATTAAGACCGTCAAGTATCTCATATGAAGCTACAAGGTCAATTTCTGTACCAAGTTCATTTTCTCCTTTGCCATCACCGTATGTAAGGTCTTCAGCAAGAGTTGCATACCAGATATCACCGGATAGTGTGAGTTTATCAACAGGTGAAAAAGATGCACCTATATTTAATGCCATGATGTTGGAAATCGCAACACCTGGTGAATTGTTTGATACCTGATTGTCAAATATTCCTTCACCCATAATCTCAGCCCATGCATAATCTGCAGAAAGACCAAAAAATGCTTCCTCGTCAGTATCATTATCATTATCATCACCTGATGCATAGAATATTTCACCGTGTATATCCAGATCTTCTATCATAGCTTTTACGCCTGCTGCAATCAGATATGATGAGACATCATAGGACTCTCCGCCGGCTATAGGATCTACATCACCTGTTAAATAGATTCCTGTAAAATATGCTGTAATGTCATTTATTTTCATATCAACATCAACGCCAAGATAAAAAAGATCTACCTCATAATTTTCAATATTTTTTGAAATTGCATATGTTAGAGAAGGAGTAATAGAGATATCATCACTGGCTTTAAATGTTGGAGCAATAATAAACCAGTCAATATCTGAATCGTTTTGGTCTTTATATTGGGGCCAACTTGGTTCACCTTCTTCATTTGTATCATGACCTTCAGCCGCTTTTATCCAGTAAAAAGGAATAGATATATTATCATCACTGTATGTAACAGCTACGCCTGATACATCATCATCTAAAAGAAAACTTCTGTGGACAACAACAGGTTGTGCACCGATTTTAAAATTTGTTGCACCAAGATTAAAATCTACATATAAGTTTAGTATAGTGATGTCACCATTGTCTGATCCTATTTTACCATAAGTATCATCATTACCCCATACAGCATCCATCTCAAATGCAGTTACAAATTTAAGATCTTCGCTGATTACAGCTGTATAGAAAAGATTTGTTGTGGTATCAGTCAGGCTTAAATCCTGTTCTTCACTGTCATCACCTGAAAAGTCAGCCTGAATATATGCACGGGTTCTGAAATATACACCAATTTGATGTTGTATGCCTGCTGCATCAATCATTGTGGATTCAGTATTGCTGTCACTTGCTTCAGGTTCTGCTGCAAATGATGGAACAGATAGAGCCATGCAGATAATAGCTGTAATAATAAAAATACTATATTTTCGTATCATCTTTTATTTCTCCTTAAAAAAACAAATTATTGTTTAAACTAAAAAATAATAAATTTCATCTTTTACAAAAAATATAATGTATTTGTTTGATTATCACCTCCTTTGATTATATTTAGAATAGATTTTTTACTTCAAAAAAAATATTATTAAACATAAAAATAAAAAAAGTAAAGGAATAATATTTTATAAACAGATATCTGAATTTCAGTATAGTTTAAAGCTATAATTTAATAGTATAGGGATTTCCATTTTATTATCAACAGGTTTAAAAAAGAGTTCACCCAAAGGTGTGTTAACTCAATTTTCAGGATTAAGTTTATTACTTGATTTGTTATAAAATACTAAAATAACAAAGTTTGCTCTTTTATAACAAAAAGGTTATTTTACTATTTTGTAACGAAAAGATTACTTTCTTGTAAGACTCTATAATAATTAATTATTATATAATTAACAGTTGTTTTTATATATTGTCAATAGTTTATTTTAAATTTTGTTTAAAATAAATTGATTTATTATGCTTTATGTGATTTTAACATATAAATATTTCAGGAATAATTTTTTTGGTAATAATCTTGAAATAAAGCTATGATTTAATTCAAGTTGTTTTAAAATGGCTATTACCTGTAGTTTTATTTTTTTTATGGAGATATATGTGTATTTTTTCACAAAAAAAAGAGTAGTCTCTTTTTTATTTATTTTTTTAACAATTGTTTATTCTGTATTTGGTTTTTGTGAAGGGTTAGATGTTAAAGTTCTTATTTTGCCGTTTCATATAAACAGTGAAAAAGATTTATCATATCTTAAATCCGGTATAAAAAATATGCTATATTCAAAATTGAGTGTTAATGGTGATATCGAAATAGTTGATTATGATGAAATAGCGGATATTGATAAAAGAGATAGGAAGGTTGTTAAAAAATCAGATGTTGCAGATGGATATTTTATAGATGATCCGTCTCAGAAAAAAGAGAAACAGCAAAAAGATTTTTCTTTTTATGCCAAAAATAAAATTATAGATGCAGGAAATCGTGTTAATGCTGATTATGTTATAGCTGGTCAAATAACTGTTTTTGGTGAAACTGTAAGTACAGATTTTAGCCTTATTGAAGTGAAAAGTAAAAAAACAAGAGTTTTACAAAGTGATATTTCTGATGCAAAGGGAAGTGTTATAAAAAATGCTGATCTTTTTGCCGGAAAGCTTAGCCACTTTTTTAATATTAATGGTATTAATAATATTGCAGGCTCAAATCTGAAAACAGACACAGAGCAAATATTTGCAGGTTTATGGAAAAGTCGTGAATTTAATTTGGAAATCAATTCAATTGTTATGGCAGATATTAATGGAGATGGTAAATCAGAGCTTGTTTTTTCCAGTGAAAAAGAGATTTGTGTTTATAAAAAGGTAAAAAAAAGACTTGAAAGAATATGTGAGTTTAAAAATAATAAGAATGGAAAAATAATACACCTTGAAACTGCTGATCTTAATAATAATGGTAAGTTTGAGCTTTTTGTAACAAATGTTTCAAAAAAGGGTGACAGCAGGCTTAAATCTTATATTCTTGAATATGATACTGATGGGTTTAAAGTGTTGGAAAGCAGGTTGAGGTGGTATCTGGGATCAGATAAAAGCAGTAAGCGTGTAAAGAAGATTCTATGCCAGAAACAGAATGATGGTAAAAAATTTTTTAAAAAAAATATCCATGAACTTGTTTTTTTAAATGGAAAATATATAAAGGGTGATCTGTTTTTATCTTTTAAAAAATTAACAGTATTTGGATTAACAGTTGCAGATGCTTTAAACAAAGGATGTGATCAGATTGTTTCATATACAAATCAAGATATGTTATTGGTTTCTGATTATAAATCAGGTGAAAAAAGATGGATTAGTTCTGAGCCTTATGGAGGAAATGTAACTTATCTTGAACTGGATCCTGATAAGAAAGAATATAATGATACCCGTATTTTTTTAAAGCAGAGAATAATTGTTTCAGATTTAGACGGTGATGGAAAAAATGAGTTGATTGTATCAAAAAACAAAGAAGCAGGTTCCCGTCTTTTTAAAAAATTTAGAAGTTATAGATCAGGGCATATTGAATCTCTTTTTGCAAATGAGCTGGGTTTTACTAAAAAGTGGGAAACTCAGGAAATTTCAGGGTATATTGCTGATTTTGCAGTAGGAGATATTGATAATTGCGGGAAAAACAGTCTTATATTTGCAGTTGTAAAAAAAAGCTCTGGTTTTTTTGAAAAAAGCCTAATGAGTTATATTGTTTTTATGAAAAAAGATTAAAAACAAGGGAGAAGGGTTTTAATCACAGGAATACATTAAAAATTTTGAGTATTAAAATTTTCTAACTATACTATAGACCTTTTTTTCTTTTTATTGATTTTTGATATAATACAAGACTCTTGCGTAATCCACGTTTAATTGCATTATAGGTTTTTCTGTCTTTTTCAGATAACATAATTGCAAGTTCCATTGTTTTTTTAAATAATATCTCTTTTGACCATACTGCATCTACAATGTTTCTTTCTACACACTCTTTAGCTTCTATAGCTCTACCTGTTAAAGCCATTTCGTTTAAAGCATGTTTATTTGGTAAAAGAGCCATTATTTCATGCATTGATTCTGAATAAACAATTTTATGGGTTATTCCCGGAAGACATATTCTTCCTTTGTCCTCACGCATATATCGAAAATCAAACCCGCTTGCCATAATTGCTCCACCTCCATAACAATTACCCGTAATACATGCTATTGTAGGAAGATTTAAAAGAGCAGTACGAATTATAATATCTTCTGCTATTTCAGAAAAGGCTATGATTATTTCAGATGGTTGTTTTAACAGCCATTTAATATTAAGACCATTGTGCCAGGTTTTTTTAAGACTGCTTGTTATAATAAGAGATTCATTTTCTTGAGATGCTTCGATTTCATCTAAAAGTTTATTGTACTCTTTTAAAACATCTAAGGTAAATGTATTCTCATTTTCTTCATCCTTCATTGTTAAGACAAATACATTGTTTTCTTTTGTTAATGTAAAAAACTTAGGCAAAATGTAATTCCTGTTTTTGTTTAAAAATTTTATATTTCTTTCACATATTTACAAGGTCTTTGTATTTTAACAGGCTTCCTCCAAAAATATCAAGAGCACTGCCTACGGTAAAATCCAAATTACCTTTTCCGTAATTTTCTATTGTTTTAATATCTCCTGTAGAGCTTATTCCACCAGCGTATGTTACCGGTATTTTCCCCCATTCTCCTAATATTTTAACCAAAGGAGTTTCAATACCCATTAGTTTGCCTTCAACATCTACGCCATGTACAAGAAATTCATGACAATACTGTGATAACTGCTCTAATAATTGATGGGTAATTATCTCTTTTGTGTAAGTTTGCCATCTGTCTGTTACAACTATATATTTATTGTCTTTTAATCTGCAGCTTAAATCTAAAATTAGACGATTTTTTCCAATATGATTTGAAAGTTTTTTTAATCTCTCTTTATTTATTATACCATTGTGAAAAACAAAAGATGTGACAATTACAGATTCAGCACCAAAATCAAGCCATTTTCTGGCATTATCCATATTAATGCCCCCGCCTATCTGCATTCCATTAGGCCATGCAGACAGGGCTGCTTTCGCTGCTTTTTCGTTTCCTTTGCCAAGTTTTATAATATGGCCTCCTGAGAGCTTATCTTTTTTATAAAGAGATGCAAACCATTCCGGAGGTTTATCAGCCTTAAAATTTGTTTTTAAATTAACACTGTTGTTATCTGAAAGACTGGAACCGACTATCTGTTTTACAACTCCATTGTGAAGATCAATACATGGCTTAAATCGCATATTAAAGTTACCTGTTTTAAAAAATTATATGTTCAGATATTTATATATTTTTGTTCCAAATTTTGCACAAAAAGCATTGTCTACTTTTTTTACAGGATTTGCACCTAAAAACTTAAGCATTTGATTTAAATTTTCTTTTCTTATTTTTTTATCAGCGATATTTTTTAAAGCAGCTATTTTATCTTCTATTTCAAAATATTCTAACTTGGAATTTAAAGGAAGTTGCCAGAACAACAGAAAACCGCGGTCAGGAAATTTTATATTAAGAATTTTATAACAGTACTGCATAAAACTTTTTTCAAGATCTGTCCTTATATTAATTATATACTGTTTTTTCTCAAAAATATTTTTAATGTCAAAGGGATGTCCTGTAATTTCAAAATACATTTTTATTTTAGGTTCAGTACCTGATGGTCTTACTGTGATTTTTATACTATTGGTGTTTTCAACATTTTTTATTTTAAATATTAATATATTTCTTGCTGAAGTGTCAGTTTTAGATAAATGAGGATCAGGCTCTCCATCCCATCTGTCAGTCTTTTTTTCTATAATAAAATTGTCAATTGTTTTAATTTGGTTTTTTCGTAAATGTTCCATTATCAGGAGAATTTGCTCCATTCCTTTTGCTCCAAGAAGCCTTATCTCTGTTAAATAATTGTGGCAGTAGCCATATTCTGCATATATATTATTTAGAAAATCAATTAAAGTCATATTTTTTATTTTAAGTTCTGCACAAAGCTCACTGATCCAGACAGCAGCTCCTGCTGCATCTTTGTCTCTGCAATAATTTCCTGTTATATAACCGTGACTCTCTTCTGTGCCTAAAATAAAATCGTCTATCCGGTTTTTGGATGATAGAATATTCATCTCTTCACCTATGTATTTGAAACCTACGAGAAGATCTGAAATTATGGAAATATTATTAGCAATGGCTATTTTTTGAATAAGAGAAGTTGTAACTAATGTTTTTATTATTATGCTGGAATTTTTAAGCCTTCCTGATTCTTTATATTTGTTTATTCCATAAACAGTAAGAATTATACCGATCTCATTTCCATTTAAAAATTCCCATTGATTTTGATGCTTTACCATAATACCTATTCTGTCAGCATCAGGATCCGTACTTAAAATTATATCTGCTTTCACTTTATCGGCTTCTGGTATCAGATTGTCAAATGATTCAATTACTTCAGGATTTGGGATGTTGTAAATTATATTTTCAAAAGCTCCGCTGAAAAAAGATGTATCAGGATCGCAAACAACATCAAATGCAAGTGATTTTAAAACAGGATAAACAGATGTAATTCCTGTACCGTGCAAAGGAGAATAGAGTATTTTTATATCTCTTTCATCTGAGAGAGAAAGCTTAGACACTGCTTTGTGGTATTT
Source organism: Desulfobacteraceae bacterium (assembly GCA_030642545.1). GTDB lineage: Bacteria > Desulfobacterota > Desulfobacteria > Desulfobacterales > DAOWNP01 > DAOWNP01. The sequence goes on from DAOWNP010000030.1 coordinate 6,500, forward strand.
TTTATCTACCTCTTCTCCTACATATTGTAAAAGTCCTGCTTTTTTTGCATCATTCAAAGACAAGGTATTTATTTTGTTTACATTTTGGGTTACCTCTTCAACGAGAATCTGATCATAGGGCGGGATAAGCTGGCCTCCAAAATCATCATAAACTTTTTTACCGTTATCTGTAGGCAGATTGTGGCTTGCACTGAACATAGCACCTGAAATACAATTTAGAAAAACAATAGCAAAAGAGAGCTCAGGAGTGCTTCTTGGACTGTCAAACATAAGTACCTTGAATCCATTTGCAGTATAAACCTCTGCTGCTGCATCGGACAGCTGTTTGCATGTGAGATCCATTACAGGGTTTGCAATTGTTTCATCATAAATTCCTTTTTCAGTATATTTTCTTACATCATAGGTAAGGACAATACCTCTTGATTTGGTATCATTGCCGTATTGTTTTATAAGATACTGGCTGTGTCCCTGGGCTGATGCCTGAATAGTCCATTTGTTTATTCTGTTAGGGCCAATGCCTACATGACCTCGTCTTCCTCCTGTACCAAAAGATATAACCTGATAAAAGGAATCTAAAAGGATATCCCATTTTTCAGATTTTATCAGAAATTTAATTTGAGGGACATACTCCTCGAACATATTTTCTGTAAGCCAAATATTTATCCATTTGATAGCAGAATCAGTATATTTTTTTGAGATATCAAGAGATTTAAATCCTGCTTTTACATTGTCTGTTAGAGAACTGTTTTTTTTCATTTTTATCCTCGTTTTATTCAAATATTATATGAAAACTGGTTAGTTGAGCAGGTGTTAAGTAAAATTAATACGATTAATCACAAAATCGTTTTTAGGGTCATGGAAATTAATAAGGAGTTGTTTTATATATGTCAATATTAAAAAAGCAGGGAAATCAGGAGAGAATAATAGATTTTAATATTGCAGATATCGTAAGGTAAAAATTACGATAAAGAAATAAATATATTTCTTTAATATTGTAAGAGGTTTAATTTATGAATTAATACTAAATACTTAATTGTTAATAACAAGTGTCAAAACAAAAAATAAAACTTTTTTTATGAGTTTTAATCAGGTAAGAAAATATAACAAAAAAGTGTTTTTCTGTATTTTGTTAAAGTTAAAATTTAAGCCTCTTGCTAAAGAATGAGGATGAAATAACTTCCACAAACAGGCATATAGATTTAAAGTTAGGTTTGTTCGATCTGAAAACTCAAAAACTGATGGAGTAGGTAGCTCTTTTGATGTTTTTGTAATTTTAGATTGGGCAAATATAGCCTGAATCTATGATGTATAATTGGGGAAGTTGTTTTATCCTTGTTCCTAATATAGAGAAAATTAATATTTTTGTTCAGGCACTATAAAAAGATAATGATCTACACTACAGATACATTTGCAGCAGCAGGGCCTTTTTGTCCATCTTCTATATCAAAGGTGACTCTGTCTCCTTCGTTTAGAGATCTGTAACCAGTTGTATTTATTGCTGTATGATGAACAAATACATCAGGACCTTCTTCTTGTTCAATAAAACCAAAACCTTTACTACTATTAAACCATTTGACGATTCCGTTAGCCATTGTGAATTTTTCCTTCCCTAAAAAAAAAAATAAGATTTCAATCTTTATGTGCACAGTTTATTAAACAAGGTTTTCTTACAAAATGAAACCGGCCCATTATAAAATAGAATGAAAAGAGCTCACATATTTGAACTGTGAACATTAATCAATTAATTATAAACTAAATAACATATATTTTTAAAAAAGCAAGTTGATTATAAATAAAATTTTAGTTTTTGTTTAAGTGTTAGTTGAGAATGTATTTAAAAGGATTTACAGCAACTTTATTGACTTTTACTTCATAGTGTAGATGCGGTCCTGTGCTTCTGCCGGTATTGCCTATAGTCCCTATAATATCCCCTCTTTTAACTTTTGTACCACGTTTTTTTAAAATTTTATTTAAATGTCCGTATCTTGTGGTTAAGCCATAACCGTGTTTTACTGTAATAAAATTCCCATAATATCCTTTTTTGCTTGCATATGTTATTATGCCATCAGCTGTTGCGTAAACAGGGGTACCTTTTTTATTCGCAATATCAAGGCCTCTGTGAAATTCACGTCTGCCTGTAAAGGGTGATGTTCTGTAACCGAAACCAGATGAAATCCATCCTCCTTTTACAGGTCGTATAGAAGGAGTTGATGCAAGGAGGTTTTTTTGATCGTTTAGTTTTTTTATTATATTATCAAATATATCCTCCTGCTTAAAAGAAGCAATAAAAAGCTGGTCTGTTTGTTCATGCATCTTGCGAATTAGTAAATTGTGCTTTTCTGATAAAGAGGTATCAGGAATTATATCGGTAGGAATTGAGCCGCCTATGCCAAAAGTAGGATCTTCTTTTGAATTATTTTTAATGTTTGTTATTGTACAGATTTTTTCTTCAAATGCTTTTAAATTTAAAAATTGTGTTTTTATATCATTTATTTTTTTAGCAAACAATTGAATTTGTTGTTGTTGATATTTAATTGTTTCTTCCTGGCTAATTGATTTTTGCTTAGTTAGTTTAAAATCAGTAAATGTTTTTTTTAAAAAATAATAATCATATCCTACAAAAAAACATATTCCAAGAGATGTAATAATCAAAAAAAAAACCAGGAAAAGGAAGTTTTTAGATATTGTAGCCTGACGGGTCGGAGAACCTGTATTATTTAAAATAAAAAATGTTATTTTTTTGTTCATAAAAAAACCTTAATATTAATTCTAATTTTAACCTTTACTAACTTATAAGCTTTTTTAAAAAATGTCAAAAGAAAACAGACTATCAAATTTTATAATTGTAATTTCTGAAAAATAGAAGTTGCTTTTTTTAAAAGTTTGTATTATCAGTAATAAATACTATCTATTTAAAAAATAAAAAATACATATTATTAATATCTTGAGAATCTGACTTTTAAGTTGTTAATATTACAGGTGTTGGTTCGTTCTTGCCGTCATTTCGGCGAAAGCCTGCATCTATGAATAATTCCAATAACATAATGAAGCTTGCTGCCGGATCTTTGTCCGGCATGACGGCAAAAACTTTGGACTCTCAAGTTAATATAGAATTAATTTAAATATCAATACTATTCATTTCTTCATCTATTTGGTTGCTTAGTATCTGAATGGAAGTTTTTATTTAGATATTAACTAAAATATTCTGCTTTTTTTGGGTTCTATTTAAAAATATCTCTAAATATCTCTAAGTATTTCTTATCTGTTGTCTAATGTTTGAATGATTCATTTTGGACTTAGTTTTAATTTTGGGTTATACACTTAAGCAGGAAAACTTCACGTCCTGATGTGTGAGGGGGTATCATGTAACTGATATTCCTACCACGATGTCTCTGAAAAGTTATAAAAAGTTGTTGACAATCATCGCCATGAGAACCATAATGAAACCATTGAGAAACCAGCTTAATGGAGGTTAAAGATGCCAAGTGTTACTGTTAAAAACATTCCAGACCATATGTTCAACATTCTTAAGCAGATTGCAATTGCACATCGCAGGAGTATGAATAATGAGATTATTCATTTAATTGAAACAGCAACAGTCAGCAAACCATTCAATCCTGATCATTTTATAATTCAGGCAAAACGCTCACGACATAAAACAAAAGATTTTCTGCTTACCGCTGATATTTTACAAGATATCAAGAATGAAGGACGACCATGATTGTTGTAGATACTAATATCATAAGTTATTTTTATCTTAACGCAGACTATTCATCTCTTGCCGAACAAATATTTCAAAAAGACCCAATGTGGTCTGCACCATTGTTATGGAGAAGCGAATTTAGAAGTGTTTTGGCATTTTATTTAAGAAGACAAATTATCTCGTTGCCTGAGGCAATTGAAATCTTTGAATTAGCAGAAGAATTATTGAAAGGAAACGAATATGAAATAAATTCAGCTCAGGTATTAAGCTTGTCTCATCAAAGTGGATGTTCTGCTTATGATTGTGAATTTGTAAATTTAGCAAAGGATCTTAATACTGCACTGGTAACTGAAGATAAAAAAATACTAAAAAACTTTCAAAAATATGCCATGCCTATGTGTCAGTTTCTCAAAATATGTTGAAATAAAACTAAATTAAAACGTAGTAAAGAGCAACACACATGGTTCGAGCAAGGAGATATTGATTTTAAATTAGCAGCATAACTACTCCATACTGTAGCAAAGGGGCTTTTTGCCTGTACAGGTCGAAAGAATTTAGTTGCAACAAATGCCGGAATTGGTTAGTTATTTAAAATCAATTCCGGTATTTGTTTTTAATGTCTATGAGAAAGGTTCAAAATCTTAATGTTTGGTTGGACAGGGAAAATAGCTCAGATAGATCTTCATAGAAAAACATGGGATATAGAAGATGCAGATTTTTCTATATTGGAAAAGTTTATAGGTGGAAGAGGGCTTGCAGGATATTTTTTAAAAAAAAGTATAAATTATCACAGGGAAGATCCTGCCATGCCAATACTTTTATTTACAGGTCCCCTTGTAAATACTCTTTCACCTACATCAGGAAGAATGACTATAATGTCGGTTTCGCCATTAACTAATACCATAGGAGACTCATCAGTTGGTGGTACTCTTGGAACTTCTATAAAAAAAGCAGGTTTTGATGGTTTAATTATAAAAGGCAGGAGTGCAGATTTAACAGGTATTGAAATAAATGATTATAAAATAACCTTTGTGTCTGCAAAAAAGCTTGCAGGTAAAACAACAACACAAACATCTTCTGCTCTTAAAGGGCGTGGCTCAGTAGCTGCAATAGGACCTGCTGCTGAAAACGGGGTTTTGTTTTCAAATGTGATTATTGATAATCATTTTGCAGCTGGCAGAAATGGATTAGGACTTGTTTTTGCCAGGAAAAATTTAAAATATATAACAGTTAAAGGAACCGGAAAAACTCCTGTATATGATATAAATGCTTTAAAAAAAGCAAGAGATGATATATTCAGGCTTGTTTCTGCATCTCCTGCTGTAATGGGAAAATTCGGCATATCTAAATTTGGAACAGGAGCTCTGTATGATCTTATGGATGCAAGACATATGATGCCTACAGATAATTTTAGAAAAACCAGATTCGAATTTTCAGATTCAATGAATGCTCATGCTTATAAAGAAAAGTATAATCCTGAAAGCACAGGATGCGCTGGATGTCATATACGGTGTAAAAAAAAGACAGATAAAGGTTTAGCTATTCCTGAATTTGAAACTATGTCTCATTTTAGTGCTTTAATAGGAAATAAAGATATAGAAACTGTAGTTTATGCTAATAAAATATGCAATGAAGCTGGTATGGATACTATATCTGCTGCATCAACTATTGCCTGTTATATGGAGATTTTTGGGAAAAAACTTACACCAGAGATGATCTGTTCTATTTTAAAAGATATTGTCAGTCAAACAGGTGAAGGAAAAAAATTAGGACTTGGTTCTGCCAGGTTTGCCGAATTAATGGGAAAGTCTAATCTTTCCATGAGTGTAAAAAAGCAGGAGCTTTCAGCCTATGATCCAAGAGGAGCTTATGGAATGGCCTTAAGCTTTGCTGTATCAACAAGAGGGGCATGCCATTTAAGAGCTTATCCTGTAAGCCATGAAATACTAAGAAAACCTGTAGCTACAGACCGGTTTACATTTTTAGGCAAAGCCAGAATTATTAAAATAGGAGAAGATTTGAATGCAGTTATAGATTCGTTAACAGCATGTAAATTTATTTTTTTTGCAGCATCCATAGAAGAGTATGCAAATGTTTTTAGTGCTGTTACAGGTATAAAAACATCAGGACATAATTTGCTTTTTACAGGAGAGAGGATCTGTTATAATGAACGGATCATGAATGCAAAAAGAGGATTTACAAAAAATGATGATGATCTGCCTTTGCGGTTTTTTGAAAAAGATGATAATTCAGATGATAAAACAGAACCTATAAATCGTGAAGAATTTCTTTGTACAAGGGATAAATATTATAAGGTAAGAGGCTTGGATAATAACGGAATGCCTGTTCATGAAAAAGCCTTAAAATTAGACCTTGAGGATTAGGTTAGGAAATTGCAGGAAACAAATATAGACAAAATAGGCAAAATAAACTTCCCTCACGCAAAATTCTAACCGGACACTACTGTTGAGGAATAGATTATTTTTATGGATGATATATTTAAATTTTATGAAAAAAAATTGATTTTAAGCGGACTTA